>JANXXV010000099.1 GCA_025350445.1 Bryobacteraceae bacterium
ATCCAGGCTTGTTCGTCGTTGCTGCCGACTATGGGCCAGGTGGGGAATGGGGCGGTGCGGACTTTGGGGCCGCCGTGCAGGGCTAGTTTTTCGTCGATTGAGTTAGCGCCAAGCGCCGTGGCCGCTGCTGCTGTTCCAATAAATCCGCGGCGTGTCAGGTTGGTAGCCATATTATTCGATGCTACACGATTCGTGGAGGCGGCACGAGGGCGTGCCGCGCGGACCTGGGGTCCGCCGTCCTTTTGGCGGGGCCCACGGCGAGTAGCGGCGAGGGTACGAACCCGCGTACGGGTTACTCTCCCAGGACGGGTTCGAAGCTTTCTTCCGGGCGCGGGCGCAAGCTTGGATTCTTGGCCAGCGTACGCACGCAGGTGTTCCAGCGGAGGACCGCGTCGTCATTTCCAGGTGGGCGGAGGGCCTCGGCTTTTTCATACCATTCCATTGCTTCGCGGAGCCCGTCGTAAGTGCGGAAGGCCGCGCCTGGAACGCCATGGTCGAGGTGCGCCTTGGCGGCTCTCTCACAGATAATGCCCTTGTAATACGCCCGGTCGTATTCGCCTTTGAGCCGGGATGCAACGGCTCTGGCGCGGCCGGCTGTGCCTGCGGATCCCAGTTGATCGGTTAGGGCCAGCAGCATGTTTACCAGCGCTTCCTGGTTATCGGGATCGATACGCAGAATATCGAGGCAAATGCTTTCCGCCTCGGCGGGTTCGTTGAGAAGGCGGTAGCGCACCGCTTTTTCGAGAGCCTCCGGTATCGCGTCCCGGGATATCGGTTTGAGATCGAACATCTGCACTCCCTCCTACTTGGAGTTTGAGGGTCGAAACAACTTGAACAGCTTCGCCAGCGGATCGAAGAACTCATCCACTACCCGCTCTTTCAACGGGATGATTGCATTATCGGTGATTGTGATGCCTTCCGGGCAAACGGTGGTGCAGCACTTGGTGATGTTGCAGAGCCCGATTCCATCTTTATCTTTCAGATCCTGGAGACGGTCTTCCGTATCCAGCGGATTCATTTCGAGCTGGGCCACATAGACCAGGAAACGCGGACCGATGAATTCGTCGTGCATGTGGTGTTCGCGCAGCACGTGGCAGACGTCCTGGCAGAGGTAACACTCGATGCACTTGCGGAATTCCTGGGCGCGATCCACGTCCTCTTGCTGCATGCGCCATGTGCCGTCCGGGGCATCGGGCTTGCGCGGTTTGAAGGGCTTGATTTTTTCCTTGACGCGGTAGTTCCAGGAAACGTCCGTGACCAGATCCTTGATGCGCGGGAAGGCGTGCATGGGCTCGACGGTTACGGGCTTATCGAGCGGCAGGGAGTTGAGCCGCGTCATGCACATCAACTTCGGCATGCCGTTGATTTCCGCGGAGCACGAACCGCATTTTCCGGCCTTGCAGTTCCAGCGGACGGCCAGATCGTTGCAGTGTTCGGCCTGAATCTGATGGACTGCATCGAGCACCACCATGCCACTAGTGACTTCAGTGGCGTAGGACTGAAACGCGCCGCTGGTCCGGTCTCCTCGCCAGATGTTGAATGTGGCGGATTGGCTCATTTCATCTCCTCAATGATTTGTTTCAGGTCGGGACGCAGTTCGGGGAGTGCCTCGCGGTTCACCTGCATTTCCCCATTCGGGCCCTGGCGGATGATGATGTTGAATTTCGAAAACTCTTCGCTCTTATCCGGGAAGTCGTCGCGGAAGTGCGCGCCGCGGCTTTCCTTGCGCTCAATGGCGGCTCGGGTGATGGCCTCCGACACGGTCATCAAGTTTGGCAGATCGAGCGCGGTATGCCAGCCGCCGTTATACTCGCGGTTCCCGTAGATGGCCACGTGACGGGATTGCTCACTGAGTTTGGCGATCTCATGCAGGGCCTGCTGCATCTCGTCTTCCAGGCGCACGATGCCAACCAGCTTTTGCATCATGCCCTGCAGTTCGTGCTGAATTTGATACGGGCCCGCGCCTTGGCGTTCAAACGGCGCCAGGGCTTGCTTTGCCGCCGCGTCCACATCGTGCGGATTCACTTTGCCTGCAGGATGGTCTTTGGCGAACTGCGCGGCGTGCTCGCCGGCAAGCTTGCCGAAGACCAGCAGATCGGAGAGCGAATTTCCGCCCAGCCGGTTAGCGCCGTGGAGACCTGCGGCGCATTCGCCTGCTGCGAACAGGCCGGGGACATTCGTCATCTGCGTGTCCGCGTTGATGCGCGCGCCGCCCATCATGTAATGCGTGGTGGGGCCCACTTCCATGGGCTCTTCGGTGATGTCCAGATCCGCCAGTTGTTTGAACTGGTGGTACATGCTGGGCAGTTTCTTCTTGATGTGCTCCGCGCCGTTTGGAATCTTCTTCTTGATCTGCGCGATATCGAGGAACACACCGCCATGCGGGCTTCCCCGTCCTTCGCGGACTTCCCGTTGAATGCAGCGGGCCACGTGGTCGCGTGTCAGCAACTCCGGTGGACGGCGGGCATTCTTGTCGCCTTGTGTGTAGCGCCAGCCTTCCTCTTCGTTGTCGGCGGTTTGTCCTTTGTAATTGGCCGGAATTTCGTCGAACATGAAGCGGCGGCCTTCTTTGTTCAGCAGGATGCCGCCTTCGCCGCGCACGCCTTCGGTTACCAGAATTCCTTTGACGCTGGGCGGCCAAACCATACCGGTGGGATGGAATTGTACGAACTCCATGTCCATTAGGTCGGCGCCGGCGTGATAGGCGAGGGCCTGGCCGTCGCCGGTGTATTCCCAACTGTTGCTGGTTACGCTATAGGCGCGGCCGATGCCGCCGGTGCACAGCACTACGGCTTTGGCGTGGAATAGCTTGAAGCGGCCCCGTTCGCGATCATAGCC
>JANXXV010000140.1 GCA_025350445.1 Bryobacteraceae bacterium
TAGTCGCTGAAGATCAGGAAGCCCGATCCAAACGGCCGCAGTTTCGATACGGCGAGCCCGTTGAGGATAGAACCCATGGCATGTTCGCGCACACCGAAATGGAGATTGCGGCCGCCGTAGGTATCCGCCTGGAAATCACCGGCGCCGTCGAAGGTAAGCCGGGTTTTGGTGGATGGCGTCAAATCCGCGGAGCCGCCAATCAGCCACGGCACGTTCTTCGCAATGGCGTTCTGGACTTTGTTCGACGAGTCGCGGCCGGCGATGCCCTTGGCGTCGGGCGGAAACACGGGCAGATCCTTATCCCAACCGTCAGGCAGTTCGCGGGATTGAATCTTGTTCAATTCGCCCGCCAGCTCCGGGTATTCTTTGCTGTAAGCCTCGACGGATTGCTCCCAAGCTTGGCGCGTGTTGCGGCCGCGTGCTCCAATTCCGTTCGCGAAGTTTTCGTAGACGCCGTCGGGCACCAGAAATTTGGCATCCTCCGGCCAGCCGTAGTTTCGCTTCGTCAGCTTGATCTCTTCCTCGCCCAGCGGTTCGCCATGCGCGGCGCTTGTATCCTGCTTGTTGGGCGAACCGAAGCCGATCTGGCTATGCACAATGATGAGCGTGGGACGATCGGATGTTTTTTCAGCGGCCCGGATGGCAGACTCAATCACATTCAGATCGTTCGCGTCGTGCACTTCGAGAACTTCCCAACCGTAGGCGGCGAATCTTGCGGCGACATTTTCGGTGAACGCCAGCTCGGTGTGACCTTCGATGGTGACGCGATTGCTGTCATAGATCCAGCAGAGATTGCCAAGTTTCAGATGGCCGGCCAGCGACGCAGACTCACTGGAAACGCCTTCCATCAGGCAGCCATCGCCGCAAATGGAGTAGACGTTGTAGTCGAACAGATTGAAGCCGGGCTTGTTATATCGCGCGGCCATCCACTTGCCGGCAATGGCCATGCCGACGCTGTTCGACACGCCTTGCCCCAACGGCCCGGTGGTGGTTTCCACGCCGGAAGTCCAGCGATATTCGGGATGCCCGGCGCAGCGGCTCTTGTGTTGGCGGAAGCTCTTGATATCGTCGAGCGAAACCGAGGGCTGTCCTAGAATTTCATAGTCGGGATCCACCGTCTTGACGCCCGTCAAATGGAGCATCGAATAGAGCAGCATGGAGGCATGGCCGGCCGAGAGTACAAACCGGTCGCGGTTCGGCCAGATCGGATCTTGCGGATCGAATCGAAGTACACGCTGCCACAGGCAATACGCGGTGGGCGCCATGCCCATGGGCGTACCGGGATGGCCCGAATTCGCCTTTTGAATCGCGTCAATCGCTAACGTCCGGATGGTATTGACACTCAATTGATCGATATTGATTTCGGCCGAAGCCCCTGTCGACATATTTCCTCCCGCGGAACTACGTGTCATGAAAAGCAACGCTTGCTGACGCGCGCGGCTCAGTCCTGCAATCCGCGCCGCGCGCGCGGGGGAGCGGTTTCATGACAAACCGACTCTCGCCGCGCCCAACAGAGCGGTCTTGTCGTTTGTTATCACCCGGACGGGGATGGAACGCATCAAGGCGCCGATTCTTCCCTTACCCCAAAAGGCTTCCATGAAACCTGCTTCAGAGAGCCTCGGCAGAATCTTGGGGCCGATGCCGCCGCCAATGTATAACCCGCCAATAGCCATTATCTTCAATGCCAGGTTACCAGCCTCGGCTCCATAAATGGAGACGAAGATCTGGAGGGCTTGCCCGCAAATTCCGGACGTTCCATCGAGGCCGGACTTGCCGATCACCGCTGACGCATCGCCATTTTCCAACTGCTCTTTCAGCCAGGCTGGTTCGGGGGCGCGGCCCGTGTCACGGAGAAAAGAGTACACGTTGTGCAGGCCCGGGCCCGAGAGAACCCTTTCATAGCTGACGTGGCCGAAGCGTTGCAGAAGATAGCGCAGCAGTTCGATTTCAAGCTCGTTCCGGGGCGCGAAATCGGCGTGCCCTCCTTCCGACGCGAAGGGCCGGTGCTTCCCGTTTTCAAGCAGCAGTCCCGCTTCCCCCAAACCCGTTCCGGCGGAGATCAGCGCGTAATTGCCCTGCTGCCCCGGCGTTCCTTCGCTCAGAACGGTGAAGTCCGCCGCGGCCAGTTCCGCGATTCCGTACGCATTCGCTTCCAGATCGTTCAGCAGCCGGACTGACGCCAAGCCAAGCCGCTTGGCGACGTTGACTTCGCTGACGATCCACGGAAGGTTGGGCGTTTCGCAGACACCATTCCGCACCGGCCCGGCGATTCCGAAGCAAGCATTCTTCAGAGAGAGATTGTGCTTTTCGACAAACGCCGCCGCAATCTCTTCCAAGCCTGCGTGTTCCGCGCTGGGAAAGATTTCAATGGCAAGAGGTTTGAGCACCGGCGAAGATTCGTCGAAGACAGCCAGCCGTGTGTTGGTCCCCCCGATATCTCCCGCCAGAATCATTCAGTCTTGCTCCAATGCCGTTTATCGTGTTCGATCAGGTCGTCCGCTTCCTTCGGGCCCCATGTGCCGGCGGCATAGTTGGGGAACTTGCGCGGAGGCAGCGCCTCCCATACATCCTGGACGGGAGCGACGATATTCCAGGATGCCTCCACCATGTCGGATCTTTGGAAGAGCGTGGCATCACCGACCATACAATCGTGCAGAAGGCGTTCGTAACCGGTGCTGGCCGTTGTTCCAAAGTAGTCGTGGTAATGGAAATCCATGTTCACGTTTCCAATCTGAACAATGGGCCCGGGGATCTTTGCGCCAAAGCTGAGAGAGATGCCCTCATCCGGCTGTAGATGCATCACCAGCCGATTCGGCGTCAATTTTTCCACGGGGGTATTACGGAATAGCACGAACGGGGCACGCTTAAATTGAATCGCAATTTCGGTGACGCGCTTCGGAAGGCGCTTGCCGGTGCGCAAGTAGAAAGGAACGTCAGCCCATCGCCAGTTATCGATCAGCAGTTTCATGGCGACAAAAGTCTCCGTGCGCGATGTTGGTGAAACTTGCGGTTCCGAGCGATATCCGGGCATCTTCTTCACAGCGCCGCTCGCGCTTTCGCCGTATTGGCCGCGGACGGTGCGAGTCAGCACTTCCTCCGGCGTCATCGGTTGAATCGACTTTAGAATCTTCGATTGTTCATCGCGGACCACGTCGGCATCGAAAGAAACCGGCGGTTCCATCGCAGTAAGGCAAATCAGTTGAAAGATATGATTCGGCACCATGTCGCGCAGGGTGCCGGCCACTTCGTAGTATCCGCCGCGATCCTCCACACCGACGGTTTCAGCCACGGTGATCTGAACGTGATCGATGTAGCGGCGATTCCAGATTGGTTCGAAGATGCCGTTGGCGAAGCGGAAAACCAAGATGTTCTGGACAGTCTCCTTACCCAGGTAGTGATCGATGCGGTAGATCTGCTTCTCATTCAAGACTTGTTGGATATCTTTATTCAGTTTCTTTGCGGATTCGAAATCCCGCCCAAACGGTTTCTCGATAATCACCCGGCGCCAGTTGTTCTCTTCGTTGGTCAGCCCGGCCGCGCCCAGTTGCTGCACGATGGTTGCAAAGAAGTTTGGCGAGGTGGCCAGATAGTTAAAGTAGTTCCCGCCGGTGTTGTGCTTTTTATCCAATTCGACCAGAATCGTCTTTAGTTTCTGGTAGGCGGCGGGGTCGGCGAATTCCCCGGACATGTAATAGATCCGTTCCTCAAACCATTTCCACAACTCCGGATCAACGTCGGACGTCGCATACAGTTTGATATCTTCATTGAGGTGCTGGCGAAACTCTTCGGTGCTGAATTCGTTGCGTGCAAACCCCACCAGCGCAAAATTCGCCGGAAGCAGCTTTTCCTTGGCCAGGTTATAAAGCGCGGGAATTAGTTTGCGTTTAGTAAGGTCGCCGGAAGCCCCAAAGATGATCATGATGCACGGGTCCCCGGGCCGGCGCGTTTCCGATCCCGATTCATCGGGCAAGTCTGGTGTGTTCATGGCTTGCAT
>JANXXV010000574.1 GCA_025350445.1 Bryobacteraceae bacterium
CGGTCAGAAGACGTATCATTTGAAGCTGACGCCGAAGTCCACCCAGTTGAAGGCGCAGTTCAGCAGAATGGAAGTCTGGTTTGCCGAAGACGGCACGCTGCCGGTGCAGCAGAAAGTGCTGCTGCCCTCGGGCGACTACAAGACGTTTACGTATTCCAATATCCGTTACAATCCGGCCCTCACCGAGGAAGCGCTGGCGTTGAAATTACCCAAGAACGTGAAGCGGGAATATCCTCAACGTGACCGCAATTGAAACACAATCCGTAGCCGCCGCACCTGGCGCAAAGAAGTCGCGGCTGGCATTTCTGGACTGGACCCGCGGCATGGCGGCTATTATCATGCTGCAGGGGCACGTATTCCACTCCTTCACCCGGGCTGACCTGCGCGAGGGTGGGGCCTACGTCATCTCGCAATTCATCGGCGGAATCGCACCGGCTATTTTCCTGTTCCTGACCGGCGTCACTCTGGCCCTGCTGATGGACGCCCGCGAAAAGGCCGGTCTAACCGCCGGACAGCGTTTGGGCGCGTCTCTCCAAAGGGCAGGATATCTTGCCCTGGTTGCGGTGCTATTTCGTTTCCAGTTGTGGTTCTTCGGCCAGCCTTATACCGCCTGGACAGACTTGCTGAAGGTGGACATCCTGAACTGCATGGCGCTGTCGATCCTAGCCGTCTCTTTTCTTGCGGTTTTCACCACGGCGGAGCGGGCACGAAACGGAATTGTGATCGGATTGGCCATCGCGGTGGCATCGCCCGTGATATCGCTGATCAATCCCTCCTCGATGCCGGAGTATGTCCGCATGTACATGGTGCCGGACACGCTCTATTTCAGCTTCTTTCCCTGGGCGTCCTTCGTTGCCTTCGGGTTGAGTGCCGGTAGCGTTCTGCGGCTGGTGACTGCCGAGCAGATGCACCGCGTGATGCAGTGGTGCGCCATCACCGGCTTCGGCCTGATTATCACCGCGCAATACTTTTCTAATCTTCCCTATTCGCTCTATTCGAACAGCGATTTCTGGTTGAATAGCCCCGGCCTGATTTTTATCAAGCTGGGTGTGATCCTGGTACTGCTTTCTTTCACGTTTCTGTGGACGCACCACGGCGCGGGCGAAGGGTGGAGCTGGGTACGGCAACTTGGCGTCACTTCGCTGCTGGTTTACTGGGTGCACATCGAACTGGTTTACGGACGTTGGTTCGGAAACTGGAAAGAATCGCTGACCTATGGCCAGTGCGCCATTGCCGCGGGTATATTGACGGCGGCGATGCTGGCGCTTTCCGCTGCCAGCACACACTGGCACTGGAAAGGAATCCGGAGCTTGTACGACACGATATCGGCTCCGGTAAGAGTTTCAAAGCCGGCCAGGGTTTCCGGGGATTAACTCCGCTAGCGGGGAGCAGCCTTCTCGGCGCCGGATTTCTTCAGATACGGACCGTATTTGCCATTCGGCAATACAGTCTGTTCGGAGGTTCTAGCCTGGCAAAGCTGATCCGAGGTCATCTCCCGCGCCGATCGCAGATTGGCGTTTCGAAAGTCGGCGGCGTAAAGATTCGCGCCCGTGAACCGGGAGCCGCAAAGAGTTGCCGCGGTAAAATCGGTACCCGCGGCCGCGGCTTCCCGGAAGTCACAGTCGCGAAGTTGAGTCCGTATAAACTTGGCACCGGCGAGGTTCGCGCGATAGAAGCGCGAATCCGGTAATTCGGTCCGGCTGAAATCGCAGATCTGGATGCGGCTGTTGGAAAAGTTGACGGCGCTACCCTGCGCAGCCGCGAAATTACAAGAATTCAGGTGCGCATGATAGAAGAGCACGTTTTCCATCTCCGCATCGCCGAATTTGGACCCTGCGATAGTCGCTTGATTGAAGTTCGCTGAATTGAGGACCGACTCGGAGAAATCACAGTCCTGAATCTGCGATTCGATGAGTTGCGCTTTAGTCAGGCGTGCTTTGCGAAATATTGTCCGTTGAATGGCTGCTTCCGAGAATGTGGCGCCCCCCAGCTCGGCTGCATCAAGGCGTGCCCGATCCATCCGCACTCCGGTGAAATCAGCGCCGTTGGCGAGAGCCTGGCGAAAATCCGCGCCGTCCAGAATCGCTCCCGCAAAATTGGCCCCGGTCAGGTCTGACTCAACAAAACAGGCGCCTTGTAGCAAGGCCTTCCGGAAGTCGGCATGCTGCAGCTTCATGTCGCTAAAGACGAAACCGGCGAAATTCCCCCGGACGCCCCCTGGACGCTGCTCTAACCAGTCAGCATGCAGTTGCAGCAACTGGCGGAAATGCTTCTGCTGCACCGCCATGGAATGTAGCGTCTCAACCTTGAGCGCGCTGGAATCAGCTTGCAACACCTTGTCCTTCCTCATTTTGCTTATCGGCGCCGCGATCTCAAGTGTGAACCGAAGCGGTGGACAATGTAATGGAATGAACACCGCTTTGAAACAATGGGCCAGCGTTGTAGCGGCGTTGGGGACGGCCGGCAAATCATGTTGTTGCGCAAAGGCGGCATTGTGGAAGCCAAGCGGGGCTTTGAACTGCTGCATCCGGACTTCCTGCTATTCCCCACATTCGAACACCAGCCTGTGGCCAGCCTGAAACCGGAATTCCAGGGATTGGTCTGTCCGCCGGCCGCCGATGGCATACACATCGAATTCCTGGCGCGGGTAACAGGTATCTTCCCCGCCCCCGATCCGATTCCTGCCGCTCACATCTGGAACGATCGTTTTCTCGCCATGCGGCGCGATTACCGGCCCGACCTGCCGCGTTATCTGATCCTGGTTCGTGTCTATCGTCTGCCGAAGCCCCGCGTCATTCCGAACCGCCCGTCGTATGCGGGTTGCAAATCGTGGGTGAATCCGACCGGCGAAATTGATATCGGCGGCGCAAGCCCGGTGCTGGATGACGCTGCGTACGAACGCATGTGCATAAGCATTTCAGACCAGACACGGAGGTAGATCATGAATCCCTCGCTGACAAAGAATCAAAGCCGTATAACTTAAAGAAGAAGCTGTCATCTCAAACCCATAGCTCCCGCGCCGTAAGACCGAGGTGCAGCCCCTCAATTAGTGCAGTCGCCAGGTGGCCACCCTGGGGCCCTCCCTACTTTTTACAATCCCTTCGCTCGCGGCTCGTATGTCACGTACAAGGTGAACTCTCCTGGAAGAAAATACCATGAGAATTTGATGTGCCGGTCGATCTCTACCCACAGCGTTTCGCAGCTATACGCGGTGAGATTGGGGTTATTCTGAGCGACCACGATCATATGAGAGTTTATGACGCACTCTCCCTTAGAGGAGAAAGTCTTGCCATACTTTTCAGTTAGCTTTTCGCCGAATTGCCGTGTTGCTACGGAGGCGTCGATCATGGCGTTCGTTTCTATGAGGGAGGTCTTCACAGTTAGATGAACAGCTTCCAGCGTTCCCTGGGCTCCGGCGTACGCTCCGACATCTAATGGAAATGATCCAAGCTTAAAGCCGGAGAATACCAGCGTTTCTTTTGTGCCAGGAGTTGCGGTGTCTTTAAGCCCGAGGCGCGCCAATTCCGCATGTACTTTGCCGGCCTCAGCGCCGGTGCCTGTTGCCCTCAGACCGAGTTTCTTGGCTGCAACGCGAATCTCATCTTCCTCATGCCGAAATTCAGACCGTTCCAAGTCTGTTAGCCGTAAGCCAACCGGCACGTACTTAGGAAGCCAATTGCCAGTCTATTCATGATTCGTCTCCTCATCGGCCATGAAGATTGCCTGCACAGCGTCGAATCCCGGCGGTCGCTTGCCAGTGCCAACCCAAAGTCTCTCCTTCTTGACCACGGAAGGCCGACGCCCGGCTGGCGTTAAAACCAGACCATCCGGAGTCTCCACACTTTCCAGATCGCTGCCTTCGTGCAAGCCCAGCCGGTCTGGTAACGGTTTCGGTTAGTTCACCCGGCGAACCTTATCCGCTTTCAACGTCATCACTTTGAGAATGGCGTGTGGTATTCATGTTGGCAACTCGAATATAGAGGGTTGATTGTTGGGACAGGCTTCCATTTGCTTTGACGCAATTCCGCGCGTTCCTGCATCAAACCGCATATGCCCAAAATGAAAGTCGCCCAAGTTCCCGCGCCCGGCTCCGATTTTGAAATCGTCGAACGCGAAATCCCGAATCCCGGCCCGGGGCAAGTCCGCATCAAAGTCCAAGCCTGCGGCATCTGCCACAGCGACATGTACGTCAAGGAAGGCTACTGGCCAGGTCTGGTCTATCCAAGGGTGCCTGGCCACGAAGTGGCTGGAGTCATCGATGCCGCCGGCGCCGATACGGCGCCATGGACTGTCGGCCAACGCGTTGGCGTCGGTTGGCACGGGGGCCAGTGCGGACGTTGCCATTCCTGCCGCAAAGGCAATTTCATTGCCTGCGAGAACGCCCGCATCACCGCCATACATTTCGATGGCGGCTATGCCGAGTACATGATTGCGCCCATTGACAGCCTCGCGCTGATTCCGGATGGACTGGCCGCTGTGGAAGCGGCGCCACTGATGTGCGCCGGCATCACCACCTATAACGCACTTCGCAACAGCGGCGCGCGCGGCGGCGATGTGGTGGCCATTCAAGCCATCGGCGGCTTGGGCCATCTCGGCGTTCAATTCGCCGCCAAACTCGGATTCCATACGGTTGCAATATCGCGTGGAAGCAGCAAAGCGGA
>JANXXV010000362.1 GCA_025350445.1 Bryobacteraceae bacterium
GCCTACAACAGCTTGAAGTACATCATCACCGAAATCACCGGCGGCCGCATGATTCGCGGCCTGCACCATTGGGGCTCCAGTATGATCATCGTCATCGTGGTGCTGCACATGTGCCAGGTGTTTCTATACGGCGCCTACAAGAAACCTCGGGAGGCAACGTGGATGGTGGGCGTGGTACTGCTGCTTCTCACGCTTGCCTACGGCTTGACGGGATACCTGCTGCCTTGGGACAACCGGGCTTATTGGGGCACTGTTGTCACTACGCAGATCGCAGCTTCGGCGCCTGTCATGGGGCCTTACCTTTCACGGCTGCTGGGCGGCGAAGGGAGCATCGGAGTGGTGACTTTCGCCCGCTTCTATGCGCTGCACGTTTTGTTGTTGCCGCCCGCGACAATGATACTGATCGCGCTCCACGTCTATCTGGTGCGCAAGCACGGAGTGGCGCCCGCGGTGGACGATACCGCTCCAAAAAAGCGCTTCTTCCCCGAACAGGTGTTTAAGGATACCGTTGCCACCTTCGTGGCCTTCGTGATTCTGTTCACACTGGCGATTGCCGCGAAGGTGCCGCTCGAACGGCTGGCCGACCCGACGGACACCAGTTATATTCCGCGGCCGGAATGGTATTTCCTCTTCCTGTTCCAGACGCTGAAATTCTTCAGCGGGCCGCTCGAAGTGGTGGGCAGCATCGTGCTTCCAACGCTCGCTATCATGGGGCTCTTCGCCGTTCCGTTCATCGACCGCGCTGCATTGACGAAAGTTCGCAAGCGAACCACCGCCATCGGTGTGCTGGCTCTGGCGGCGCTTGGATGGGGCGGGCTTACCGCCGCCGCGATTGCCACCACGCCGAATACGGTTACGGTCTCGGTAGTGGATCAGGAAGGTCCGGAAGGGTGGCAGCAATTGTCGCCGGAGGAAATGGCCGGCATCGGATACTATCGCAAAGAGGCTTGTGCAAGTTGCCATTCGCCGGGCAACAAACTCGGCGCCGACTTAGCCGGCACCACGACGAAGAAAAATGCGGCCTGGATGATTTCACACTTCAAGCAACCACAGCAGCACACGCCTGGAACGTCCATGCCGGCCATTCAACTCAGCAGTTCGCAGATGAACGCGCTGGCTGCATTTCTGCTGAAGTGGAATCCCAAGAACGCGAAGGAACTGGAAGCTGCACCGGCGTTTGCCGTGGGAGGCGCCATGGTGTATCAGGGCCAGAAGTGCGGCATCTGTCATCAGGTGAACGGGGCGGGGCAAAAATTGGGACCGGCACTCAACGGAGTTGGCGGCCGCCGCAGCCGTGAGTGGATTGAGGATCATTTCCGCGATCCGCAAAAGATGTCGCCCGGTTCGCCGATGCCGCCCTACAAGTTCTCGTCGCGCGATATGGATCGCATTGTGTCGTACTTGCTGGAACTGCCGCCGGGTTAAGGCGTAGAACCGCTCCCTTCCGGTCACGGCTCGGAAACGCCGGCTGAGCCGTGACCGTAAGGGAGCGGTTCTACTGTTAGAAATGCAGGCCGCCGCCGCAGATCAGCACCTCGGCGGTGACGTAATCGGACAATGGGGAACAGAAGAAGAGGACTGCTCCGGCGGCCTCTTCCACTGACCCCAACCGTCCCAACGGGCACTTCGATTTCACTGCATCCAAAACTGCGGGCTGCACGCCTACAGGGATCTCGCGGCCTTTCACCTCAATCGTCGCGCCCTGCCGCGCCAACGGTTGCGTCAGCCGTGTCTCAATCAGCCCAAAGCCCACCGCATTCACGTTTACGTTATAGCGGCCCCACTCCTTCGCCATCGTCCGCGTCAGCCCAAGCACGCCGGACTTCCCGGAGGAATATCCCGCCTGCCCCGGATTGCCGTCGGTTCCCGCAATCGATGTGATGTTCACTACCTTGCGCATCACACGCACACCCTGTTGAATCTCCTGCTTGGCCGCCTCGCGAATGTACCCCGAGGCCGCCCGCAAGATACGAAACGGAGCCACCAGATGGATATCCAACATCGCCTGAAACTGTTCATCGGTGGTCTTCTGAATCACGTTGTCCCAGGTATAGCCAGCGTTGTTGACGATGATGTCTACGCTGCGAAACGAAGCCAATGTGGCGTCCACCAGTTCTTGCGGAAATGCCGGCGCGGTGACGTCGCCCGCCAGGCTCGCCGCCTTCCCCCCGGCCGCACGAATGTGCGCAGC
>JANXXV010000370.1 GCA_025350445.1 Bryobacteraceae bacterium
TCCCAGAGCGCAAGGTCGATGCCGCTAATGGCCTCAATGGCAACTCCCCGCCGTCCATACATTACCGAAGCCCGGAACATCTGATCCCAGAGCCGCTCGATATCCGCCGGATCTTGGCCCGCAAGCAATTGTGAAAACTGGTCGTCAATGATGGTCCGCGCGGCGTTGGCTTTTCCGCCGCCAATAAATCCAAGGCCGGTGATACCTGCATCGGTCTCGATCTCCACGACACCGGCGGACATTGTGCCAAACCATGACGTCCGCTTCTCGCGATAGGCGGACCACTGGGCCAGCGGATGCGCAATCAGAGACTCAGTGAGCCACGAGTGCGACATGTTGGCGGTGTGTACACGGACGGAGGAAATCTTCATATTCGCAGGAAAATGTTTCGGCGGTACATCCAGAAAAGAATCAGCCAGTAAGCCAGCAGGATGGCGATGCCCTGCATCAGCGGCTCCAATCCGGTGCCTGCGAACTGGAAGAAGTTCGGACCCAGGTGGATGCGGAGCGAATCCGGAATGAACCGGTCGAACAGATGAGCTATCAGGTATGCCGCGATGGAATTCACTCCGATCACCACCAGCGGAAAGGCCCACTTGCGGTAGCGTTTCACGTCGATCACCCAACTGAAGCCGGCCAGCAGCAGGAAACAGGCGCCGCCGCTGAACAGGGTCCAGCTTGGCGTCCAGATGCGCTTCACCACCGGGCATATTCCGGTGAAGTGGAGCAACAATCCGATGCCGATTCCGGCGGCGCCCGCCAGCAGGAAACGTTTCATCGGAATGCGCGGCGATTCTTCGCGCAACCAACCGCCCGCAATCAATCCTAGGATCATTGTCCCCAGGGTTGGAATGAAACTGAGCGTCAGGTATCCGCCGCCGTTAGCGACATACGGTTTTACGCGGGGAAACAAGTTCATAAACCACTGGTCGAAAGCCGAACCCAGGTTTGCGTTCTTGTTCCAGTGCGCGGCGAAGCCTGTGTAGTGATGTGGCCAGTCGGCCGCGACGCCCACGGCCTGATAGTCGAAGCCCGGGCCCGCTACTGGATAAAGCGCCCAGGCGAGCCAGTATCCGGTGAGGATGATGCCGAGTGCAGTCCATTGCCAGCGGGGTGGCCGGAAGCCCAGCAGAAACAGAAATGGATATCCCAGGCCGATTTGCGTGAGCGTGTCTTCAAAGGTGAAGTTCGTTTGCGGGCTGTGGGTAGACCGAAGAAAGATCCCCAGCGCGGCAAGCAATAGCGATCTCCAGACCGCATGCGCAAACAGCTTTCCGAACGTGCCGCCTTTCGCTACACGGCTGGCAATGGAATAGGGCAAGGCAACACCGACCAGAAAGGAAAACGACGGTTGAATCAAATCGTGCAGTGAGCAACCAGCCCATTCCGCATGAGTTTGGTGGAAGGCGAGGAATTTCCAGAATCCGTTTCCTGGAAACGCCTCTGAGACGCGCGCAAAGCGCAACACTTCGGCCATCATTAGAAGCATGACGAAACCACGGTACACGTCGAGTGCGACGTTTCGCGCGGGAGCCTTAGCACCGCTGGATTGGTTGGCCGGTGTGGCTATTGGATTCAGAACCGTTTGCACAATTCACCTCACTTCATTCGCTCTAACACTACCGCCGTACTATCGAGGTCACCGCAAAGATTCAAACCTCGATTCATGAGTTACGCACCACTTGGCTCTTGCGGTTTCTACTAGCTTACCGTCACTCGACTGCGCCCGCTATACCGTGCGCTCGACTGGCCCTCGAAGATCTAATGAAGGTGGTGTGTGGTTCTGCCGGGAACCGTAGAAAGAGGGTTCGTACTAGCGCGGCCCGCCACATCCCGGGAGCTCTTCGTTCTCCAGCATCTGCCGCCGATCGAAGGATGAGATGTCGCGGGGCGCAAGTGCCGCCGGAAGGTCAGGTAAACGCCACAGCGGCAAACTCCAATAAAGATGCTGTAGCTGTCCGTTTGCGCCCACGCCCATTGCATTAGGGGCCAGATCCTATCAGTCACGATATCTGCGAACCTGTCTGTTTGCGCC
>JANXXV010000394.1 GCA_025350445.1 Bryobacteraceae bacterium
TTCGTCGCATTGGTCCGCGCCAGAGCCTTCACGCCAGCCACCTGCGCCACAAATTCAGCCGAATCCGCGGCTGGCGGGGCATCCAAGCGCACCTGACTACCGCCGGAAAGCACCCACGGCCGCCAGGTACCAGCCAACGGAGTCACCGGGTTCGCATTGCCCCACTTGGTCGCAGTAAGGGGATAGGAGCCGGTGAACGCGGCGTCCGAACCATCGGCCCGGGCGTAAGCCACCACAGCCGCACCCACGGCTCTGCCCAATTGCAGCCCGGCGATCGTGTCACTCGGATACTGCGTTCCGGCATACAGACGCGAGCGCGCGGCCTCCTCAGCCAAGTCGGAAAATGAACCCGCTGCGTCCGGAAATAGATACGAGAGCACCGCTGAAGCCGCCCCAGCTGCCACCGCATGTTCCGACGGATACGAAGGGCTTCGCGGAACGGTCACCAGCGGTTTCACACCGGCATCGGCGTCACTCGGCCGCGCTCGCTTGAACGCATACTTGCTGTCCCACCCGGCCACCGTGGCGTCGTACATCGCGGCCGAAACCAACGCCATTCCACGCGTGTAGAGCGGAGCTGCCACATTCCGGCGGATCATCTCCTGTGACGCAATCTGCACCCAGCGATATGCCGGAGAGCCAGCGTTCCAATACGCGATTTGCGCCCGTGCGACGTCGCCAACTCCCGCAATTTGCCCCTTCAGCCATTGAATTTCTCCCGCCGTCGCGGCGTCCGAAGGCGGTGCGGGCAGCCTCATCTGACTACCTGACGCGATGACCCAGGTTTGCCAGGTACCGGCTGACGGCTCTACTTGTGCGCACAAGACGCCACCGAACGCGAACGCGAACGCGGCCAAGGTGATTCTGGAAATGAGCATTTGTTCCTCCACGAAGGCATACCGCGACGCCGCGATAAAAATTCCCGGAAAAGATTGGAACGGCGGGAATACTCTGTTCGTTCTTCAAGTCTACATATAATGGGAATCAAATCAACCGCATCGCCTCTCCATGTAACAATGAACCAGGCCGATGAAAAACTGGCGCACGCGATGGGACGACTATCGGCAATGGGCGGAAACGCACTCCGCTCCCGACCCGCGCTCCCCCGTCGCGATCGCACGTGACGTGGATTGGCTGTACGCGAACTTCCCACAGCACGTCCGAACCACGGATCCTGACCCCGAAAAACTCGGAATCGGGGAAATGTATCGCATCTTCGATCTCTATGAGCGACAACGGCAGTCTCGAATCGGCTCTGGCACAAGCGATTGATGCGCTAAATCAATACCTGCTCTCTATCGCCGATTCGCTAGCCGAAGCATTGCAGCAGCCCGATCTCGCATCCATCCTTCACCAGCGCCGCAAAATGGTATAACTAAGCACGCCGCATGAAACGGTTCGCCCAGCTTCTCTGCCTCGCAACTCTAACCCTCCAAGCCCACGCCGCGGACCACTTCACGGATTGGTGGAATCAATTCCGCATCTCCACCGCGAAATCCGACGCCAAAGCCGTCGCCGCCGGCGTGCAATTCCCCATCCCCTGGGAGAACGGCAAAATCCGCGACATCAAATCTCTGGAAGACTTTATCCAGAACTTTCCCGGCTACTTCACGCCGGAAATCACGAAAATCGTAGCCACCAAGAAGCCCGAGCGCCTCCCCACCGGCGCCTACTCCATCACCTGGAAAGCCCGCGGCAACGAGTATTCGATCTACTTCAAACCCGGCCCGGACAAGACGTTCATCCTCGACGGTCTCTCGGAAGGCCCTCCGTAGAACCATGCTGACCCGACGAGATCTTGTCCTGTCCGCCGCCGCGCTTGCAGCATCCGCGGCCACGCCACTCCGCCTGCCGCGCCGCCTCCGCGTGGCAATCCTCGGCCTAGACGGCCACACCGCCGAAATCATCGACCAAACGCCGCGTCTCCCGGACATCGAAATCGTAGCCGTCTCCGATGCCGACCCCAAAGCCCTGGCGAAGTTTATGACCGGGCCGCGGCTAGCCAAAGCCAGGCCTTACGCAGACGCCCGACAAATGCTCGACCACGAAAAGCTCGATCTCGTCGCCGTCTGTAACAACAACGGCGAGCGCGCATCGGCGATCCTCGATTGCATCAGCCGCAAGCTCGACGTAATCGCCGAAAAGCCCTTCGCCCTGAACACCGCCGACCTGAATAAAATCAAAGCTGCAGCCACCCAAACCAAGCTAGGCATGCTGCTGCCAATGCGCTTCGACCCGGAGTACCTCGCCCTGCGTCAAATCGTGAAAGAAGGCTTAATCGGCGATGTAGCCCAGATCGCCGCGCAGAAATCGTACAAAGCCGGCGTCCGCGCACCGTGGTATTTGAAGCGAGCCACTTACGGCGGCACCATCGCCTGGATCGGTATTCACATGATCGACCTGAT
>JANXXV010000487.1 GCA_025350445.1 Bryobacteraceae bacterium
CTAAGGACAACAATCAAAGCAATGGACATAGTCAAAATCATCGGACGCGAGATCCTCGACTCCCGCGGAAACCCCACCGTAGAGGCGGACGTTCTTGTTGCCGACGGCAACATCGGCCGCGCAGCCGTTCCCTCCGGCGCATCCACTGGAGAACATGAAGCGGTAGAATTGCGCGATAACGACAAGTCTCGCTATCTGGGCAAAGGTACGCGCAAAGCGGTGCATCACATCCTCACCGAGATTGGACCCGCGCTCGACGGAATGGACGTCATGGATCAAGCCGGCCTCGACCGCTGCATGATCGAACTCGACGGCACCCCCAACAAAGGCAGGCTTGGAGCCAACGCCATCCTCGCTGTTTCCATGGCTGCCGCCCGCGCCGCTGCCGCTTCGCAGATGACGCCACTCTACCGCTATCTCGGCGGCGTATCGGCTAACCTGCTGCCGGTTCCCATGATGAATATCCTAAACGGCGGTGCGCACGCCGATAACTCAGTGGATCCTCAGGAATTTATGATCGTCCCGCATGGCGCACCGAAATTTTCGGAATCGTTGCGCATGGGAACCGAAGTATTCCACACCTTGAAGGGCGTTCTCAAGAAGCGCGGCTACTCCACCGCGGTGGGCGACGAAGGCGGCTTTGCGCCGAATCTGAAGTCGAACGAAGAAGCGCTCGAAGTTGTGATGGAAGCCATCAGTCTGGCGGGCTACAAACCAGGCGAACAGATCAGTATCGCGCTCGATCCGGCGGCCAGCGAATTCTACGACAAGGCGAAGGCAAAGTACGTCTTCAAGAAGTCGGACAAGAGCGAGCGGACTTCGGACGAGATGGTCGAGTTCTGGGCCAACTGGGTTCGCCAATACCCCATTATTTCCATCGAAGACGGAATGGCCGAAGACGACTGGGACGGCTGGAAGCTCATGACCGACGTACTCGGAAAGAAGATCCAACTGGTGGGCGACGATCTCTTCGTCACCAACACCGCTCGCCTTTCGATGGGAATCGACAGGGGCATCGCAAATTCCATTCTCGTAAAAGTGAACCAGATCGGTTCCTTGACGGAAACCCTGGAAGCGATGGCGATGGCTGCCAAGGCCGGATATACGGCAGTCGCCTCGCACCGCTCGGGTGAAACCGAGGACGCCTTCATCGCGGATCTCGCGGTGGGTACCAGCGCGGGTCAGATCAAGACTGGATCCGCCAGCCGCACCGACCGCATCGCCAAGTACAACCAGCTGCTGCGCATTGAGGAAGAGCTGGGCGCGAATGCGAAATTCGCCGGCAGAAAGGCATTCCGCCAGTAACATGCCAAAGCCTCTGATCCTGACCATTCTCGACGGCTGGGGATTTTCCCCGGCCACCGAGGGCAACGCCATCGCCGCCGCGCGTAAGCCGGTGTACGACAGCCTGATCCGCGATTTTCCCAATACTCTGGTTCATACGGCGGGACCCTATGTAGGGTTGCCGGACGGCCAGATGGGCAATAGTGAAGTGGGACATCTCAACATCGGCGCCGGTCGGGTTGTTTACATGGATGTTACCCGGATCGACCTGATGATCAGCTCCGGCGACTTCTTCCGCGATCCGGCATTGCTTGCCTGCATGAAGCACGCCGGCGCCAGTCATCTGCATGTTATGGGTCTGCTGTCCGATGGCGGCGTGCATTCCCAGAGCGCCCACCTCTTCGCCATTCTGAAGCTGGCGAAGCAGGAAGGCGTACAAGACGTGTTCATTCACTGTTTCATGGACGGGCGCGACACGGGACCTGAAACCGGCGCTTCGTACTTGGAAGAATTGCAACGCCAGATCGCCGAAATCGGCGTTGGCAAGATTGCCTCGGTCTCCGGCCGCTACTATGCCATGGATCGCGACAAACGCTGGGACCGGGTGGAGCGCGCTTTCGGAGCGATGGTACTGGGCAATGGCGAAAAGGCCATCGACCCGGTAGCCGCGGTCCGAAAGTCATATGAGAAAGGGATCACCGACGAGTTTATCGAACCCATCACCATCGTGGTCGGGCAGAACCGGCCGGTAGGTCTGATTCACGATGGCGACGCCTGTCTGTATTACAACTACCGCGCGGATCGCGCCCGCGAAATGACCATCGCGCTCACGGACGACAAGCTTGAACAACCGTCGCGCTCGTTGACGCCGAAGAATCTGCATTTCACCACGATGACCCAGTATGAGAAATCGTTTGGCCTGCCGTTCGTGCTGTCCAGAGAGCACCCCAACAACATACTGGCGAACGTGATGGCACAAGTGAACTGGAAGAACCTGCGTGTAGCTGAAACGGAAAAGTACGCGCATGTCACATACTTCTTCAACGGCGGCAATGAGAAACCGTATGCCGGCGAAGAACGGGAAATGGTGCAGTCTCCGAAGGTCGCCACCTACGATCTGAAGCCGGAAATGAGTGCCGCCGGTGTAGCGGATACAGTAATCGCCGCGATTGATAAGGACTGCTTTGAAGTGATCGTGATGAACTTCGCCAACGCCGATATGGTGGGACATTCCGGTAAGATGGAGCCAACCGTGCGGGCAGTGGAAACGGTGGATGTTTGCCTGGGCCGCATCTATCAATCGCTGAGGCAGAAAGGCGGATCGTGGCTGATCACCGCGGATCACGGAAATGCAGAGAAGATGATCGACCCTAAAACAGGCGGGCCGCACACGTACCACACCACCAACCCGGTGCCGTTTATTTACGCCGGCGAAGACAAGACGCCGCTGCGGCAGAACGGAGCGCTGCAGGATATCTCCCCGACGATTTTGGGAATAATGGGGATAGAGCAACCAAAGGAAATGCGTGGAATCGATCTGCGAAAACAGTAAAACGGAGGGGCGACATTTTCGCCCCTCTTTCTGAAAAAGCAGTTACATCTTCGGCATGATCACGGCGTCAATCACATGAATCACGCCGTTGGAGCATTCGATGTCAGTCTTGACTACATGCGCCTTGTCAATGGTAACTTTGCCGCCCTTAACCACGATGGCAGCTTCGGAACCCTGCACGGTCATCGCCTTCATCGTCTTAACATCCGCCGCCATCACCTTGCCGGAAACGACGTGATACGTTAACACAGCTTTCAGCCTTTCCGGGTCCTTTAACAGGCCTTCCAGCGCCCCAGGGGGCAACTTGGCGAACGCCGCGTCGGTTGGAGCAAAAACCGTGAATGGACCAGCGCTCTTCAGTGTATCCACCAAGCCGGCGGCCTTCAGGGCGGTAACCAGGGTGGTAAAATTACCAGCCGCAACAGCCGTATCGACGATATCTTTCTCTGCCGCTTGCGCCCCAACCATGGAGAGCATTAATAAACTTGCAGTTGCAATTAAACGCTTCAATCAGTTTCTCCTTCGGAATATTTCCGCCAACAACCGATGAGATGTCCGCAAATTCGCCGAGGTAGAAAACTTTTGAAAATATCAAGGAGTGATGGCGGGAGCACTCACCGATTGGACCGTGCGGCGTTCGATCTCCCGTCCGTCTTTATAAAGAATCAAAGTCGCGGCAACGTCATTCGATTTTCGTGTGTACTCAATAGCCCCCGAGTCCAGCACTCCCCGAGACACTGGAAAGCGGGTTCGCTGCTTGCCATCCGCGACTTCAAAGAACGCATGCTCAGCCCGTGCGACATTATCTGCCCGCCCGTTCCAACGAATCTGCATTTGACCGCCCACATCAGTCGCCTGCAACTCGAAGAACAAAACGTCACGTGAGAGCGGGGGGCCGATTCCCTTGCCGAACACGATGGATAGCGTCGCCACAAACAGCACGATAGCGCCTGCCCATGGCGCCCGATCAACGCGGGGGATCGCGGAATTGGAGTCTCGTTCGAACATTGCTTCTTGTACTCTTATCGGCAGGTTAGACGCATTTGAGAGAAAAGTTGGTCATTGGTGATATCCTAAGGACTAGATTGAGCCTTCGGTTCATCTGCGTATCGGCCGCTCTGGTTTGCGGCATTCTACATGCCGCACCGCCTAAGGTGCTGGCGATATCCGTCGGCCACGTCATCCATCCCATCACTGTCGAAATCGTCTCCCGCGCGCTTGAGCAGGCTCAGCAAGAGCACGCCGAAGCTCTTTTGATCCGATTGAACACACCCGGCGGCATGCTGGACGCCACCCGTCAGATCATTGAAAAGTTGAATGCTTCCGGCGTGCCGGTCATCACTTTTGTCACCCCATCCGGCGGCCGGGCGGCCTCCGCGGGATTCTTCCTGCTTCAGGCGGGCGACATCGCCGCGATGGCGGACGGCACCAACACCGGCGCAGCCTCGCCGGTGCTTTTAGGCCAGCAGATGGATCCCGTGATGCGCCAAAAAATTGAGAACGATACGGCGGCAGGTCTCCGCAGCCTGGTCGCACGCCATCACCGGAATGTGGAACTGGCGGAGAAGACGGTCCGGGAGGCCAAGTCGTTCACCGAGACGGAAGCGCTGCGCGATAACCTGATCGATTTAACCGTCAAAGACGAGAGGCAGTTACTCGAAAAACTGCACGGGCGGCAGTTGACACGGCTCGACGGCAGCAAAGTGAAGCTCAACCTCCAAGGGGCGGCGGTAGCGGAATTCGAACTTTCGTACCGCGAGCGAATCGTTAGTTCCATCAGCGACCCGAACGTCGCCTTCGTACTTCTGGTGCTCGGCGTACTGGGTGTCTACATCGAGTTCAACGCTCCGGGGTTAGTCTTTCCAGGCGTGATCGGCGGCATCTCGGCATTGCTGGCGCTTTCGGCGCTCAGCGTCTTCCCTGTGAACTGGATCGGCCTCGCCCTGTTGCTGCTTGCAATGGCTTTGTTCGTGCTGGAGGCGAAATTTGCCTCACACGGCATTCTCGGCGTCGGCGGCGCGGTCGCAATGGTGCTCGGGGCGCTGCTGTTGATCGATGGTCCGGCGGAGGTACGCATTCACCTGACGACCGCCCTGGGATTATCGTTGCCGTTTGCCGCGATCACGGTGTTCCTGGCAACCATCGCATTCCGTGCGCGCGAAAATAAGGTGCTGACCGGGAAGGGAACGATGATCGACGAAATCGCCGTTGTCCGGACGCCTCTCAATTTGGAGGGAAGGATTTTTCTCCACGGCGAATACTGGACCGCGGTGTCCTCCGTTCCTGTGGCGGTGGGGGCGCACGTACGGGTCACGGCTGTGCAAGGATTGAAGCTTACAGTTGAACCGGTTTCCTGAGGAGACACATTTATGTTCGACATATCCACTCTGGCGTTGGTGATCGTTGCCATCTACCTGATTTCGTCCATCAAGATATTGCGGGAGTACGAGCGCGGCGTCGTCTTCCGGCTGGGGCGGGTGCTTCCTCAACCGAAAGGGCCGGGCCTGATTTTGGTATTCGCACCGATCGACCGGATGGTGCGGCTGTCACTGCGCCTGGAAACCATCGAAGTACCTCCCCAGGATGTGGTCACGCGCGATAACGTGACCGCGAAGGTAAACGCCGTCCTGTTCCTGAAGGTGGTGGACCCGATCAAGGCCGTGATCGCCGTCACCAACTTCATGTATACCACCTCGCAGTTGGCGCAGACCACTCTTCGAAGCGTGCTAGGTGAGGTAGAGCTGGACGAACTGTTGAGCCAGCGCGAGAAACTGAATCTTCAACTGCAAGCCACACTCGATACGGACACCGAACCGTGGGGCGTGAAGGTTTCCAAGGTCGAAGTGAAACAGGTAGATCTACCGGAGCAGATGATCCGCGCGATTGCCAAACAGGCCGAGGCCGAGCGGGAACGGCGTGCTAAGATCATCCATGCCGAGGGTGAATATATGGCAGCCGAAAAGCTTGCCATGGCGGCCGAAGTGATCCAGAAGCAACCCGTAGCTATTCAGTTGCGATATCTACAGACGATGGTGGAAATAGGAGCCGAAAAGAACACCACTATTGTCTTCCCCCTGCCTATCGATATAATTACAGGGTTGAGTAAAGCATTAGAGCAAGCGGGCGTTGCCCGGAGAGAGTAACCCATCGAACCCTCTATTTCC
>JANXXV010000642.1 GCA_025350445.1 Bryobacteraceae bacterium
AGAGCTACTGTGCTCGAACAGGTATCTCAATATTCGCACTTACAATTTTCGCGGGGAATATGCAGGCGGTCAATGTGCTGCTTTCCACGGTACCTCCTGCAACTACAAGTCCTGCTGTAATCACTCTTACTTGCAGCACGGTTAACGGGCCCGGCGCGGCCGTGACCGTTAACGTGAAACCAGTAACGCCAGGGACGACCCTCGCCCCGCTCAGCGCGACCCCGGTCACAGTGGGTTCGCTCGCGGGTACCGGGTTGGTTGTCACCTTTGCGCCCCCCCTAGCCCCAGCTAGCCAAGTAGCTACTCTTACCCAAGTCAACCAAGGCGTAGGCCTTAACTACACCGTCCGGGTTGCCAATGGTTGCGTTGGAGCCACCACGGGAGCGGCCACATTCCATTTCGCCACGGGCGCCGGCACGGATGTGCTGGTCACGGCGAATGTCACGGTTGGTCCTACCGGTCCAACGGTCTCCGGCCTTGCTACCTCCCCGAGTGCGGTAACGCTCACTTGCACCAGATCGGCGGGTCCGGCTTTCGCGCCGGGAGCGGCCAAGACTGTTTCGGTTACTTCGGCCGCGGTTGGCGGCACTCCGTTCACAGTGGATAACGCTACGGTTCCGCCGCCAGCCTGGCTTACCGTCAATCCGCTGGTGGGCGGCACTGCTACCGCGATACCAACCACCTTTACCGTGGTTGCGGCTGCCGGGTGCGGCGGCTTCGCCGCGGGTACCAGCAATGTGGCCGTTGTTCATCTATTGAATTCGCCGGGCCCGGACAAACTGGTAACGGTTACGCTGCAGGTTCAACCTCCGACCCCCTTGGTTGCCGTGCCTGCTACGGCTTCCCTTTCCTACACGAAGGGTTCCGGTTCGCCGGGTCACGTGGATGTCAACATAACTTCGCTGTCCAGCCCGGCGCCCTTCTTTGCGGTGGATACGGCGAGTCTGCCCATCTGGCTGACCGTGGATTCCATCACCGGAACCACGCCGAAGCCACTGCGCTTCACCTCGACGAGCGTTGCCGATTCGCTTTCTCCCGGCACCTACAGCGCCACGGTTTTAGTGAACGTTTCCGGTTTTGCGTCTTTGCAGGTACCCATTAGCTTGCTGGTGACCAACAAGGCGCCGCGGTTGACGGTGTCGGAAGGAACCACGCGGAACCTCTCCTGGGTATTGGGCACGGCTCTTCCCACGCCCGTTGTCACCGCCGTCTCCAGCGATTCTCCCCTTGCCTATAGCATCACCACCGGCGGAATTTTGGCGCCTATTGTCAGCGCCAGCCAGCAAAAGGGCCTGGCCTACAACTTCGGCACACAGATTGGCGTTATCTTTAACCCGCTGATCTTTGCATCGGCGCAGCCGGGCAGCGTGCTGACCGGGACGGTAACACTTACTTCGGGGACTCCGGTTTCGACCATCGTGGTTACCTTTAACATCACCATTGTGTCTCCGGGATCCACCGTGGTGGGAATCACTCCGGCGAGTCTGCCGACGGCATCGGCCGGCCAAACCTTCCTGGTTACGCTTGTCGGTACGGGATTCGTCGGGGGTACCGATCCCCTCCAGAAGACCAAGGTTGGAGTGGTGGTGACCGGATCGCTGATCACGGACACCAATATCTCGGCTAACGTCATCAACCCTTCAAACATCATCCTGACAATCACCGTTCCGGTGGTTGCGGATGCGAACCTTCCCTTTTCAACAGGCGGTCCGGTACTCATCGGCGTCTGCAATCCGGGTGGCGGAACCTGCAACATTCCTACCGGCAGCGCTTCGCTTTCGATTGGCTCCAATCCGATCATTTCCTCGGTTACCAGTGCTTCTTCGTTCACTCAGGTGACAGCGCCGGTGGTACAGACTCTGGCTCCGTTTGACATGCTCAGTATCTTTGGCAGCAACTTCTGCTCCTCCAACAACAGCGGTTGCAGCAGCACCGACGTGATCTACGGATCACCCGACGCGGCTGCTCTGCGCTATGCAACTTCGCTTAGCCAGGAGGCTGTAAGCCTCACACAGAGGTCGATTTCGGTGACCTTCCAGACCCACGCGAGTCCCGCTGTATTTATCGCGAACGCCCCGCTGCTGTTTGCCACCAATAACCAGATCAATGTGCTGGTTCCGGGCGCGGTTTTCGGGAACATCGGCACCGCGATTGATGTCGTAGTGAACTTTGGCTACGGTCTCGCGGGCGCGGCAACATTGAAGAGCAGCCCGCCCTTCCCGGTCACGGTGGCAGCCACCAATCCCGGAATCTTCACGGTGGGCGCCAACGGCCAGGGAGATGGAGCGGTCCTCAATACCAGTTGGACCGTGATCAGCAGCAGCAATGCCGCCGGGATGCGTTCCACTGCCTTGGATTCAGATACGGTGCAGTTCTATGTGACCGGTCTGGGTAAGCCCGACAGCGCTGGAGATAACACGTCCGCCGGAACCGGTGGCGGGGCGGTCTGGCCTACAGACTGCGTTACTATCGCCAGCTTCCTTACTTCGCTAAATACCCAGACGGGCGGTACTTATACGTCGCTGGACGGAACGGTGATTCAGAGCGCGTTGCTCAATACTAACCGCCTGGTTCCCTGCCTGGCCACCACCAACCTTCCCACGGTGACCGTGGGCGGCATTGATGCGCCAGTTACCTATGCTGGATGGGTGGCCGATACGGTGGCCGGTCTCTACCAGGTGAATGTAAGACTGCCAGGTAGAGCGACCGGTCCGTTCCTCACCGCCGCCGACACCATGACTGCTAGCGCTACTCTTACCGCGCCGGTGCAATTACCGGTGGTGATTACCTCCGGCGGCGTTCTCAGCCAGGCTGGCGTCACCATGTGGGTGGCCCCGCAGTTGAAGGTCATCGCCCCAACTCTCGCCGGTCTCACCGGCACGGTTGGTGTGCTCTGGAGCACTTCGCTCACTGGCGGGAACAGCTACAAGGTAGTGGCAACGGAAGGGACAGCCCCCTACCGCTATGCGCTTACCTCCGGCCTGCTGCCTGCCGGTCTATCGATGAGCGCAGCCGGCTTTATCGCCGGAACGCCAGCCGCCAATACCGCCGGGACCTACGTTGTTACGGCCACGGCCACCGATTCGGCTAATCTTCCGGTTACTGGCACGGTAACCTTCACCATCACCGTTGCCGGAGGCCTGGTAGTCGCATCTTTGAACGCGGCTCCTTTCGCCGGTACCTTTGGCACGCCCAATACTTCTGTCACCACGGCGCTGGCCACTGGTGGACAGTATCCATACGCCTACACCATCACTACGACTCCTTCGTCCTCGCCATTACCCATCGGCCTGACGATGGATCCCGCTACCGGAGTACTCGGGTTCACGGCGCTGACACCGGCGGGGACTTACCATATCACCGTCCTGGCGACCGATTCCACAGCCGTCACACCGCTGACCGGTACGCTTAGCTTTGACCTCGTCGTCGCGCTGCAAATCAGCCGGTCGGCGCCTGTTTCCAGAGCCAACACTGTAGCCGGCGCCATCAGCACGGTGGGCACAAACGGGCAGACCGGAAGCATCACCTACACGCTGGATGCGACAACCGCGGCCCTGACCTGGGTAACCATCAACGCTGGCACTGGAGTGGTTTCCGTCACGGGCAGCTCCGTGGCCGGTACAGTGAATGCGGTAGTAACCGCAAACGACGGCACCGCCGCACCTGGTGCGGCAACCGCCGGAACAGCCACCATCGGCGTCACCATCGTGATCACCTAACCTACCAGTTAGGTTTTACAAATCGCCGGCGGCTGGAGATCAAACTCCAGCCGCCGGTTTTTTTGTGCCCACTCGGACAGGCTTAATTTCGGCAATGAACTGAAAAAGGCAGGTTATTGAAATTCACGAGAATCTTAACTGGACGAGAGGCTCCGGGCAAACTGAAACCATGAACCGCGATCAGGTTATACACGCCTTGCAGGCGCACGAACAGGAGTTTCGCGCCTCGGGCGTGACAAGCATGTCCCTGTTTGGTTCGGTTGCCCGCGGTGAGAATCTCACGCACGATGTTGACGTAGCCGTGCGCCTGGGAAATAACTTTTCCGCGCCTGGTCTCGACTACATCAGCCGCTTGGGTGATCTGGAACTCCATTTGTCCGAACTTCTCGGCTGCAAAGTGGACGTGCTCGAAGAGCCCGTGCGCAAAGAGCGCTTTCAAAAAGAGATCGATAGGGATCGCGCCCTTGCCTTCTGACAAACCCGCTCACACGATGATCAGGGCTGAAAGATCCCAACTCCGAGTTCCCATGCGGCTTTCTTAAGGGGCTCATCCTTCGTTGCGAAAGGAAGACCAAGGCGCTGCGCAAGCTCCAAATACGAGGCATCATAGGCGCTGCGCTGGTAAACTCTGGCTTGATCGATAACGGTGCTGAACACCTCGTCGAGTCCATCAACATCAACCGTAATGTTGAACAACCGCAGACCTTGTAAGAACTGTGTGCTCTTCGCCCGAGCTACTTTCTTCCGCCGTTCGGCTACCACCAGAGTGTTCACAACCTCCAGTCTCCAGATGGCAGGCACGAATGCAGTTGCTCCGTCGATCAAAGCTTGTAGGACGGCATCCGTGTAGGGAGTGCTCTGGTCTTCAAAGCACCATGCGGCACTGACAGAGTTGTCGAGAACGAAGGAACTCAGAACCGGCGGCCTTCTTCAATCAGATTGCGGACGGTCAGATCGGGGCCAAGAACATTCCCTCTACGAAGTTCGCGGATGCTCCGGCCGGCTTCCTCGCGCGCCTGGCGTTTCTCTGCTTCCTCGGGGAGTTCAGTATCGTTGGAAGTCGTTTTCTGCAGGACGGTTTGCAAAAGGTAGTTGTCCAGGGAGAGCCCCTTCTGACGGGCCTCTTCGGTGAGGCGGTCTACCACGTCGGACGGCCAATCGAGATGGAGGGTCATAAGAATTCCCTATTTTGATCGTACCAAGAGACATAACTGAGATACTTGTGGCAGGTGTGTTGCCCAACGCCACAATCAGCAATCGGTGAGCCGGCGTCCTCTGGGCACGAAGGCTACGCACACCACGTTGAACCCGGCAGGCGGAGTTCAATTCAATCTTCCACCCGATTGTAATCCGAGCGAAGGTATACACCACCGCCTCGCTACCCGACACGCGGGAGTTGTCGGGTACGGTAGGAGGGTGCCCACATTGAATCTAGTGTTATCTATTGTCTGATAGACAGGTTCTTCAGTTCCCGCAAGGCCGATACGTCCGTCACCGCCGGGCCGCTGAGGCGGAGCAAAAACGGAGGGGATAGGCGACGTAGGGTAGAGATGCTCCCTGGCGGAATGGGGTCTTCTCTCCGCACCTCCAGAATGCCTCGGTTTTCACCGACTGTCCATCCCTGCGTGGTAAGGACCGCCCTAGGATTCTGGCTTGTCATCCACGGGAGTGCAACGGCCGCAATTCCCATGACTGCAGTGGCAGTCCAGGGCAGCCAAGGGCGGAAGCGGCGCCAGAGAGAAATCGTCCGGCGGGCCACAATGGAATCGAGCAAGGGAACGAGAAAGTCGTGCGAGATCTCCCAGGTTTCCTGCTGCTGGTCGAGGGGACGAACGATGGCGCGGTCGCTTTCTCCCAGACGGCGCAAGCATGCACGTAAGGCGGATGGCGCGAGGAGCGTTGCCTGCGTCAAGTCGGCAAAAGCACGGGGTCGCTTGGTGACGTTGTCAGAGATGAGCTGGGGAATGAGTTTGCCGGCCACATCACGGACTTCGGGGAGTGAGAGGGATTCTCGTAGAAAACCGCGAATGAGTCCCCCGCGAAATCGACGGGGCAGGCCGCTAGAAAAACGCCCCAACACGAGACCGCAAAGATTTATGGTGATGGGACGAATGAGGCCAACGGTTTGCTCGTTTTCGGCGGCCTCGCGCAGTACCGCACGCATAAGATCTGGGTTTACGGTGAGACCGGATTTGAGCAGGAACTCCTGAGCAGCGCTTTCGGTGAAAGGCGAGATCACTTTCCGGTTTGTATCGAGCTGCAGTTTGGGCCAGGGTTGGTCTTGGATAAGGCCCTCGTACTCGTGTCGAAAAACGAGAAGGAAGGTG
>JANXXV010000673.1 GCA_025350445.1 Bryobacteraceae bacterium
CATGACCGTCCATGGCAACCTCTTCGGCGCCATCGAATTCTACAACACCGCCAAATACAAAGGCGTCCACCCGGTAATCGGCTGCGAAGTCTACGTCTCGCAAAAAGGCCACAAACTCCGCACTGAATCCGACCGCTACAACCACCTCGTCCTCATCTGCGAAAACCTGGAAGGCTACCGCAATTTAATCAATTTAGTCTCCACCGGCAAGCTCTGTGGCGACATCAACGAAACCCTTGGCGACCGGCGGGCGGAATGTTTGCCCGCCACCGACCCCGGCGAACTAATATGGCCTTACTATCATTCGGACTATTGCAAACAAGAAACTTTGCCGATACAGTGGACATCTATTCCCTTAGAAGCGGGCCGCCCGCGTGGCGGGACAAACGGGAGAGGAACTTGGCTTTGGCATGCCGACAGAGGCACACTGGAAGTGCTCAGTCAGGCGGAAGTAGGCCGGAATTACAGTGGTGCTTTCCAACCCGATTAGAAGCTTGGTCCCAAGTCCCGTGCACAAAACAGTGGTTACAGTCTGGAGCACCATCCTGGACTGATTCCGATCAAAAGAGTACCTTCTTGCGCGGCTTGGCCGGTTGACGGAGCGAGGAGGAATTACCGTGTCAAAGAAGCCGGGGCGCCAAGACAATCGCGGCGGCGGACCTGTACCAGCCAAGCGAAAGCCAAGCAAACAACCGAATCGGCCCGCACAACCGGATCGCCCGGAGTTTGAGCCGAATGCAGCGGGCATCGACATCGGAGCCAGGGAGATCTTCGTGGCCGTGCCGCCGGACCGCGATCCCGATCCGGTCCGCAAGTGTGAGACCTTCACAGGAGATCTGCACCAGATGGCCGAATGGCTGGTGCGCTGCGGCATCACCACAGCGGCGATGGAGTCGACTGGAGTGTATTGGATTCCGGTGTACGACGTGCTGGAGCAACACGGAATCAAACCGTGCCTGGTCAACCCACGGAACATGAAAAACGTGCCGGGCAAGCGCACCGATTTTCATGAATGCTAGTGGATCCAGCACCTGCATTCGTTGGGACTGCTGCATTCGGCATTCCGTCCGGATGCCGATGTCTGTGCCGTACGGTCGCTGATGCGGCATCGCAACGATCTGGTCATGATGGCGAGCGAGCATATCCAGCACATGCAAAAGGCGTTAACTCAGATGAACGTGCAGTTTCAGCACGTCATCAGCGATATCACGGGCCTGACTGGGTTGGCGATTCTGGACGCCATCGTGGCGGGCGAGCGGGATCCTGCGGTGTTGGCCAAACTGCGCGATCCACGCATCAAGGCCGACGAGGAGACGATCCGGAAATCGCTGGAGGGGAACTGGCGGGCAGAGCACATCCTGGCGCTCAAACAAAGGTTGTCGCTCTATCGAAGCCATCGCGAGTTGATCGATGAATGCGACAAGGAGATCGAAAAGCTGGTCGCGGCCTTTGACCCCAGAGTGGATCCAGATGAACGGCCAATGCCTGAAGATCGCAAGCAGAAGCAGCGCAAACGCAAAAAGAAAAGCGGAAGTCCTGATTTCGACATGCGAGCCGAAGCCTACAAACTATTTGGCGTGGATCTCACCCAGATCCCCGGGCTGATGACGCTGGTCTTCATGCTGTTCAGCGAAGTGGGACGAGACATGTCTCGATGGCCCACCGCCGCACATTTTGTTTCCTGGCTGGGACTGTGCCCGGACAACGACATCAGCGGCGGCAGGGTTTTGTGGCGCGGGGCGCGGCGCACCAAAAACAGAGCAGGAACTCTGTTCCGACTCGCCGCTCACGGCTTGCATCGCGATCAGACGCCGATGGGCGATTACCTTCGCCGCATGAAGGCCAAGCTTGGTCCGGCTGCAGCCACCACGGCAACCGCGCATAAGATCGCCGTTATCTTTTACACCATGGTCAGCAAGCAAGTCGAGTACGATGTCTCACTCTGGGCCAAACGCGACGAGATGCGAGAGAAGCGGATTGAGGCGAGGCTCCAACAACAGGCAGCCAAACGCGGCTACAAACTCGTCCCGCTGGAGTCAGCCGCGTAACTCATTGACAACTCAGCGTTCCCCGAGAGGTTCCTCAAAAGAGAATCTTCATCGCCAACTGAATTGTTCGCGGCGAAGACCACTCCGCCGTAACCTGGCCGAACGCACTGCTGCTGGGCGTGGTGTTCGGGCCCAAAAACTGCGGATGATTA
>JANXXV010000675.1 GCA_025350445.1 Bryobacteraceae bacterium
CGGCCGATATCCCACGCTTCCTTTCGACGTTGAGACACTCAACCGCTGTTGCTTCATCTGTCAGCCCGCCGCATTCATGTGGAGTGATGTTTTTCAGACGGCTGGCAGTCTGAATCCGGACCTGCATTTTGCGCTCGATTACGATTTATGGATGCGAATTGCCAAAAGCCATCCGATGCTGAAAATCGATGAAGTTCTTGCTACGTCCCGAATGTATCGCGAGAACAAGACGCTTGGAAAGCGCAGACCGGTGTATATGGAGATCATCAGTGCGGCCAAAACTCACTACGGCTATGTGCCGTTCGACTGGGTGTTCGGTTACTCCTCGTTTGTGCTTGATCGCAAGGATCAATTCTTTGACGTTTCTCGCCCGTCTTTCCCAAAAATCGCTTTGAGTCTGCTGCTTGGCTCCTTTTATAACCGCGATCAGATGATGCGCTACTGGCGGGAATGGGGCTTACACCTTGGAGTGAGTGGCAACTTTATCGGCCGTTATGGCGACAACTGGATTTCACGGAAATATGTGATTCAGTGCTCGATCGGGCCTAATTGCCAGACGATACGGATTATGGGCCGTCATCTGGCCCCGTTCGAGAATGGCGTTAACATTACCATTCGCTTCGGCCGCGAGACGTTGGACCGCCGCAATATAAAGGTACACGGACCGTTCTTAATTGAGATCCCGTGCCCGCTCCACTTGCGCGGCAACGTAGGCCGCATCACCATCGAGGCCGACCGTACGTTTCGCCCTGTTTCAAACGGCGACTACCGGCGCCTCTCGTGCCTCATCGACTCCGTCGAGTGTGAAGACGCGCGGGGCGGCTAGTGTGATGTCCCGCGTCATGATTCGTGACCGGCAAAGTGCGCCGTTTTTCCGCGGCCGCGGGCTCCGGGCCACCCGGTCGGGATGTGTCGTTGCTGAAGAAGCCGGACGAGGCGTCCGGCGCGGTCCAGGGGGACCGCCCCACCTCGAATGTCAAGAGTTGTGCGGGAGAGGAGGCTAGTGAAGCAACCGCTGGTCACCATCGTCACCCCTTCGTTCAACCAGGGCCACTTCATCCGCGCCACTATTGAAAGCGTGCTGAGCCAGGATTACCCGAACATCGAATACATCATCATGGATGGCGGCTCGAATGATTCAACCGCCGCCGTCGCCGCGGAATACTCCAGCCGGCTGAAGTTCATATCGGAAAAAGATCGAGGTCAATCCCACGCAATTAACAAAGGCTTCCAGATGGCTGCGGGAGAAATTGTCTCTTGGCTCAATTCGGACGATTTGATTTTGACGGGTGCGGTGAGTCTGGCCGCGGCCGCGTTTGAGAAGGACCCTCTACTTGGCGCGGTCTATGGGGAAGGCTATTTGATCGACTACGACGGGAAGGTGAAAAACCGGTTTCCGCCGACCGAGCCGTTCAACCTGTGGAAGCTGGTCTACCTGTCCGATTACATTCTGCAGCAGACCGTCTATTTCCGCCGCAATGTCTTTGGCGAATTGGGATTCCTGGATGAGTCGCTGCACTGGGGCATGGACTGGGACATCCTGATTCGCATCGGCAAGCGCTATCCCATGCGCTACTTGCCCGAATACATGGGCAGCCTTCGCGAATACGGCGAAGCCAAGACATTCTCCGGCGGCGGAAAGCGCTTCCGCGAACTTGCGGCGATCCTCCGGCGACACGGAAGCCTGCGCTATCCGCCGGGCTACTTCACCTACGGCCTGGATACGTACCAAAAGATCTGCTGCGACTTTTTGGACCGCGTCAGCCCCGCGTTTCTCAGCGGTGCATCGAAGAAGGTTCAGCAGGTTCTCAGCTACGTGGTCCACCTGCAAATCGCGCGCGTCCTGCGTGAGTCGCAAGGCTTGTACACAGATGGGTGGGCAAGCCAGCGCTTGCTGTACATGTTGCCGGCCGGAGATGGCGCGGTGCGGGTTTGCGGATCGCTGCCCAACCTCGGCGCCGGCTTGTGCGGCCAGCGGTTAACGGTGAAGTGCGGCGGCAAAATCGTAGCGGCCCGCGAGATCGGCTTCGGCGATTTCGAAATCGAGATTCCAGAAGTTGCCGCCCGCGACCAACCGCTGTCGCTCGAGATCACGGCATCGAAGTTTGTAGTCCCGTCGAAGTTGGGACTTGGACCGGACCCCAGGCGGCTGGCCTATATGCTGAAGTCCGTCGAACGGGCTAATCCAAAGTCTTCAGCGTGAAAACGCGGAAATTCAGAATTCGAGGATCGGTAGGAATCTTCTTTCCGCCGCCGTCCACATGCAGGCGGTAAGCCGCATCTTTACTTCTTACATTTGGAAGCAGCAGCTTTACCGTTTGCCGTCCGGACACTTCGGCGGCCTGCACCTGCCTGCCGGAGGCGTCCAGAATCTTGATCACCATGTTCTTGAAATCCACTCCGGGCCCCGGCTGTAACTCAATCGCCAGATGATTTCTGCCGGCCGGCACGGTGAATTCCGCGTCGTTGTTCACCCATCGGAAAGTGCCGTCGGCGAAGCTTTCCACCGGATACCAACCCTTGCCGACTTGCAATCCCATACCTTCGGTGATGTCGGCGCCGGTGTCCGGACCGTGAGCCGAGGAGTAAATCTTGAACACACGGAAGTTCAAAATACGGGGGTCGGAGCCAATCTTCTGCCCTCCGCCATCGACGTGCAGACGGTATTCGAGCGGCCTTTTCGCGGTGAGCGGAGGAAACACATTCACCGTTTGGCGTCCGGTGATCTCCATCGCCTGTACCTGGCGGCCGGCGGAATCCATCACCCGCAGCACCATCGGTTGCTTCTTGATTCCAGGCCCCGGTTCCAGTTCGATAGTGAGTCCTTTCGCCAAGGCCCGCGG
>JANXXV010000677.1 GCA_025350445.1 Bryobacteraceae bacterium
CGAAGCTTCGTTGATCATGGTGGAGCACGGACGCTTCGAAGGTCATGCCGAGTTCATCACCATCAGGCCCGAGAAGAAGGTGATCAGCGCCGACTACAAAGCCAAGTGGGGCGAAGACGAAATCAAGATCCCGGTGGAAGACGACAACCCGATGCAGAAGCACGTCGGCAACTTCCTGGACTGCATGCGCAGCCGCCAGAAACCCACACTCGATGTAGAGACCGCGGCCCATGCACAGGTGCTGATCTCCATGGCCGTCCAGTCTTACCGCCGGGGCCAGGTACTCTACTTCGACGAAAAGACCTGGAAGGTAAGCGACAAGCCAGCCAAGGCCTAAGGACGGCGAACCCCAGGTCCGCGCAGGTCCCCCGGGACCCGCCCCCGCTTCACTCAATAACCACAAGAAGGTCTTTCGCGTCCACGGTCTGCCCTGCATTGACCAGGCGCTCGGAGACCTTCCCGTCCACCGGTGCATACACCGTAGTCTGCATCTTCATCGCCTCCATAATCAGCACCCGGTCACCCTTCGCCACGGTGTCCCCCACCTCAACCACAATGCTGGTCACCGCCCCCGGAATCGGCGCCCCCACATGCCCGGCTTTCGACACATCGGCCTTCATCCGAGCCGTCGAAACAGCCTTCAGAGACTTGTCCGCAATCGTCACCTCGCGAGGCTGCCCGTTCAGCTCGAAGAACACCGTCCGGTTTCCGTCCGGATGCGGATCGCCAACGGTAAGGAACTTGAGGAACAGCGTCTTCCCCGGCTCCAGTTCCACCGCAGTCTCATCGCCCTTCTGCATGCCGTAGTAATACTGCGGAGTCGGCAGCACGCTCACATCGCTGTATAAAGCGCGCGCCGCATCGAAGGCCAGAAATACTTCCGGATACATCAGATAGCTCATCAGATCCGTGTACGTAACCGCATGGCCGGTCTTCGCCGCAAGCGCAGCCGCGGCCGCGTCCAGATCGACAGGCGCCAGGTGCTCACCCGGACGTCCCGGCTGAGGCTTGCCTCCGCGCAGGACCACCTGTTGCATCTTCGCCGGCCATCCGCCATCCGGCTCGCCCAACGCCCCGCTGAACATCTCGGCCACGGAATTGGGCAGAGTCAAGTTATGGTGTGGACCCAGCTTCTCCAGCTCCGTCACCGTGGTCCCGTGGCTCACCAGAAAGATTGCCATGTCGCCAACCACCTTGCTGGAGGGCGTCACCTTCACAATGTCCCCGAAAGCCATATTGACCTCGGCGTAGGTCCGCGCGATCTCATGCCACCGCGCTCCCAGGCCCATGGATTCGGCCTGTTCCTTCAGATTAGTATACTGCCCGCCCGGCATCTCGTGCAGATAGACCTCAGCAGTGCCGGACTTCGGTGCACTGTCGAACGGCGTGTAGTACGTGCGCACCGTCTCCCAATAATCGGACGCCTGATTCAGCGCCTCCAAGTCCAGCCCGGTCGCGCGGTCCGTGTTCGCCAGCGCCGCTACAATCGAGTTCAGATTCGGCTGGCTCGTCGTCCCGCTCATGGACGCCAGCGCACCATCGGCAACATCCACTCCGGCTTCCGCCGCCTTAAAGATGGACGCTGCATTGATGCCGCTGGTATCGTGCGTGTGGAAGTGGATTGGCAGCCCGATCTCCTCCCGCAGTGTCCTCACCAGCTTCTCCGCCGCGTACGGTTTACACAACCCGGCCATGTCCTTGATGGCCAGCACCTGCGCGCCCATCCGCTCCAGTTCCTTCGCCATCTTCACGTAGTAAGCGAGCGGATATTTGTCGCGTTTGGGGTCCAGAATATCGCCCGTATAGCAAATAGCCGCCTCGCAGATCCGCCCGGTATGGCGTGCCGTCTCCATGGCAACCTTCATGTTAGGCAGCCAGTTCAGCGAATCGAAGATGCGGAAGATATCGATGCCCTGCGCCGCGGATTCCTTGATGAATTCCCGCACCACATTATCCGGATACGCAGTATAGCCCACTGCATTCGAGGCACGCAGCAGCATCTGAAAGCAGATATTCGGAATGGCTTCCCGCAGCCGCTGCAACCGCTCCCAGGGATCTTCGTAGAGGAAGCGCAGCGCGACGTCAAAGGTGGCTCCGCCCCACATTTCCAGGCTGTAGAGTCCAGCCATTCGGTGCGAGACAAAGTTCGCAATGGCCAGCATGTCGTAGCTGCGCATGCGGGTGGCGAAAAGCGATTGATGCGCATCGCGAAACGTAGTGTCGGTCAGCAACAACCCCCGCTGAGACCGCGTCCACTCCACGAACTTCTCGGCGCCATGCTTCTCCAGATATGTCTTCGTGCCCGCGGGCGGCGTCTCGGAATTGTGCGCCGGAATCACCGCGGTCCGCACCACCTTCGGCTTTGGCTTGCCGGCCACTTCCTTGTTGCCATTGACGATGATCTCGCTTAGATAAGTAAGCAGCTTCGTCGCACGATCCTTTTTGGGTGCGAACACGAAAAGATCCGGCGTCTCGTCCAGAAACTTCGTGGTTGCGTTGCCGGCTTGAAACACCGGATGATTCACCACGTTCTCCACGAACGGAATGTTCGTCATCACACCGCGGATGCGGAACTCCCGCAGCGCGCGGTCCATGCGGTGGCAGGCCTGCACGAAGTCCTGTCCCCATGCCGTTACCTTCACCAGCAGTGAATCGTAGTATGGCGTGATCACCGCGCCGCCGTAAGCGGACGCGCCATCCAGCCGGATGCCGAATCCGGCCGGCGAACGGTAGGTATGGATCTTGCCGTAATCCGGCATGAACTTGTTGGCGGCATCCTCGGTAGTCACGCGGCACTGCAGCGCGAAGCCATGCAGCGGTACCTTGTCCTGTTCCGGTAGACGCATCTCCGGCCCGTGCAGTGTTAGCCCCTGGGCCACTTGAATCTGCGACCGCACGATGTCGATGCCGGTGATCATCTCAGTGACGGTGTGCTCCACCTGCACCCGCGGATTCACTTCAATGAAGTACCAGTTACCGCTATCCACATCGACAAGAAACTCCACCGTCCCGGCATTGTAGTAACCGGCCTCGCGTGCCAGCCGCACTGCCGCCTCGCAGAGTTCCCGGCGAATCCGCGGGTCCAGACCCACGGCCGGCGCCACTTCCACCACTTTCTGATGGCGGCGCTGCACCGAGCAGTCCCGTTCATACAGGTGCATGATATTGCCGTGCCGGTCTCCCAGAATTTGCACTTCGATGTGTTTGGCGCGCCGGATATACCGTTCCAGGAATACCGCGTCATTGCCAAACGCCGCCAGCGCTTCCTGCCGTGCTTCTTCCACGCGCGGGGTGAAGTCTTCGCGCCGCTCCACCACGCGCATCCCGCGCCCCCCGCCGCCGAACGCCGCTTTGATCATCAACGGAAAGCCGATCTCGCCCGCGATCTTCTCCGCCTGCTCAACTCCCCGCACCGGGTTTTCTGTACCGGGAATCACCGGGATGCCGGCCTTCTCCGCAAGGCGCCGGGCCGCGGTCTTATCGCCCAACAGTTCCAGCAACTCCGCGCCTGGCCCGATGAATGTGATGCCCGCCGCCTCGCAAGCCCTTGGCAGCGCCGGATTCTCCGACAGAAATCCATAGCCCGGATGGATGGCGTCCACGCCCTTTTCCGCCGCCAGCGAAACGATGCCGTTCACGTCGAGATAGGCCTGTACCGGTCCCAGTCCTTCTCCGATCAAGTAGGCTTCATCCGCCTTGAAGCGGTGCAGGCTGAGCCGGTCCTCCCGGGAATAGACGGCAACCGTCCGCATACCGAGTTCATCGGCCGCTCGAAGAATTCGAATGGCGATCTCGCCGCGATTGAGTGCAAGCAGTTTTTTCATTGAGAATCGGGACTCCAGCTCGGTTTTTTTCAGCGTATCATGGAACAAATTCCCGCCAGCTTCCGTAGAGTGTGAATTGAGGTGCTACATGCTTACTTCTGCGCGTGCGTTACTGGTTGCGGCGGCCTCGCTGGCACTGGTGAGTTGCGACGAGATGGAGGGCTTCGGTTTCGCCGGCTCCTCGCAACGGTTCAATCAGCGCGTGAAGCCCGCGATCGGCCCTATTTCTTAATTCCCCGCGGCAATAATTGCCGCCCAACATCTTAA
>JANXXV010000717.1 GCA_025350445.1 Bryobacteraceae bacterium
ATCGTCCACGTCCAGGTAGACCACCTCAATCTTTTCCGGATCGGCGCGGAACTTTTCTACGATGGTATTTTTTGCATGTTGCGAAAGAGTAAAAATATGCCTCGCGTAAATCGTAGAGGGCCGGAATGTCTGACGCCGCCATTTCAGCGTATTAGGTTCAAAAAAGTCGGGAAAGAATTCGTGCTGAAGGTCCGGAATCATCACTGCGGACGGAATCCCGGTTCTGAGCGGGTCTAACACCAGTAACGGGCAGAAGAGCAGGTCATACGATCCGGTGGCTAACTCGGCCTCCATCGTTTCCACCGCGGTTTCATGAACAACCGGGATAACGCGGGCGCCGGGGGCCAAGGCCTGCACGTTTTCCGCCTCGTCGCGATGAGCGAAAAGCGTCATCTCGCCGCCACTGCTTTGCTGCGCGCGATGGACACCGGAAACAATGTGCCGGACATAGTTTTCCAGCCCACCAATTTGTCCCTTTACGTAAAGCCTGAGGTTAACGGCCATTCTCATCGTGATTTCAAACGGCGGCTGACGAAACCGTACAAGCTTTCTCCGCGTAACGCAGTGACTTCTTCCTCAAATCCGATGGTCCGTTTCTCCAGATGCTGAATTCCGTCCAGCAATGCTTTAACACGCCTCTGTTCCGCTTGTAGCGCCGCGTCGGTTTTTAATAATGCATCCAGCCGCTCAGTTGCGGTTTTCTCTAAGCTTTCGATGCGGACGTCCCGCGCGGCGATCGCGCTTGTCAGTTCTTCAAGGCCGCGCAGGCGCGCTTCCGAGTCTGCGCGCACCGCACGTAACGCGTCATCGGTGCTGAGAAGCGCCGCTAGCCGTTCCTCGGAAATGCGGCTTTGTTCCGCGATCCGGGCGTCTCGTGCCGCCACAATCCCGCTGAACTCACGCAAGCCCGCGGCACGGTTTTCAGCCTCTTCCGACAGTTTGAGCATAGCAACGCCCGCTTGCTGCAGGGCGATCAGGCGTTCCCCGGCGGTGTCGATCCACAGGCCAATCAGGCTGTCGCGCGCCGCGATGGCGCCAGTCAGTTCCATCAGCCCGGCGGTCCGCTTCTCGGCTTCGATCCGCAATTCCTCGTAAGCAGCCGCCTGCGCTTCCAAAGCCTCCCTCCGGTCTTCCGCAATCTGCCTGAAAGCGCGGATCGATTCATCCCGCGCCGCGATGTGCGCTGTCAATTCCATCAGCCCGGCGGTCCGCTTCTCGGCTTCGATCCGCAATTCCTCGTAAACGCGGCTTTGGGATTGCAATGCCTTGTATCGTTCCACCGCGATCTCTTCCAGTTCGTGGATACGGCGGTCCCGCAGCGCCACGTGTTCAGTCAACTCCAACAGCCCGGCGCTCCTAAGATCGGCTTCCCGTTTCAATTCTTCGTAGGAAGCCGCCTGCGATTCGAGCGCCGCCAACCTTTGGTTCGAGATCTCTTCGAGCTCCTCGATCCGTACGTCCCGCAAATCCAGCAATGCGGTTAACTGATCCAATCCTTCCCGGCGGCGGTCCGACTCATGGCGAAGCTGTTCTATGGCCGCATGTTGGGCTTCCAGCGCCCGCAGCCGGTCGGCGGAAGTCCGCTCCAACTTTTCCAGGCGGCCATGGCTGCTTTCGACATTCCGCCGGAGTTCAATGATGGAAGACAACCTGTCTCCGCGATCCAGTTCCGCTTCCCGATAGCTGCGGTTGGCATCCCGGATCAGATCAGTCGCCTGAGCCGGCAATTCCTCAAGCAGCACGGTTTCCGGCTCTTCGGTTTCGCCCGCGAGCACTCGCCCCAAAGCTTCGATTACCGGTTCCAGACGAATACTCTCCACGCATACCCCGTGGCCGAACAGGCAGTCCCAATTGCAACCGAAACAGGGCAGCGGATGGACCATCGCCACCGATCCCCGCCCCCACGGACCATATGCCGGCCAGTGGCCGCCTCCGTAGATAGCAACCCCGCCAACGTCGAACGCGGAGGCCAGATGCATCGGTCCAGTGTCGTTCCCAAGATAGGCGCGGGAATGCCGTAGCAATCCGGCGAGAATTGGAAGCGACTCCGGCGACCCGGCGTAAACCTGAACATCGCCTCCGCCAAGGGCCTCCGCGAAAGTACGTAGATCCTGCGTCTCCGATTGATCTCCCGTGAACAGAATTGGCAGCGGCTCTTTCCGCCGCATCGCCGCCAACGCCCGCAAATAGCTTTCCTTAGGCCACCGCTTGACCCCGATCCCCGGTGCGCCCAGGGGAAAGCACGTCAGGTATTCACCGCTGCGCAGATTCAGTTGCCGAAGCGTGGTCCGCACCTCGGTCTCGACGGCGTCCGGCAACTCCCAGCGCCGCGCGCCGTGCGTGGCGCCGCCCAGATACCTGACAATCTCGGCATAGCGCTGAATCTCGTGCAGATTGGCGTCGAGCTTCGGCCCTTCCAACTCCACCCGGTCCAAGTCAAAGTGGTCCAGTGTTCCCGTCAACACGCTCCCGGGCCGCTTTCCGACCGTAGCCTGGATGGCTTTCCGTGGCTTCCCGTACGCGGCAAGCAGCCATGTGAACCAGGTTGGCTGAAATTCCCCGGCGATGAACAGATCCGCCCGCACGCCGGCTGTCTGCTCCAACACCGGCTGCACCGCGGCAAAGAGTTCGCCGCAAGGAATCGCCCACTCGTATGGGTCGAAGTTCAGAGCGATCACCTGGTCCGGCGGTTTTGGAAAGAGGCCGCACACCGATGCCAAGCCCGCCCGGCAGACCAGGACCAGCGTGGCATCCACGAAGCTATCGCGGAGAGACGACAAAAGGCCGGCAGTAAGAACCAGGTCGCCCAACCCGCCCATCTGGGAAATCAGAATTGTGAGATAACTGGATCCCGGGAGTGACTTTATGGATTGCGGCACCAGCTTTCCATTATGCCGAAATCAGCCGCCGTGCCGCATGACGCTGCATCGAACCAGCGGTAGTGTCCCAGAAATAGCTGGACAGGCCAAGGCGTATCTCACCCGAGGGGCTCACCCCAAAATCCGCGTTTATCCGCGTCCTTCCGCGGCCAATAATTATGTGCCGCAAAGTATTAACTCCCGATCAACGCTGGTTAACGCAGATTTTGCGCGGAACCACAGTATTCGATCTCGCCAGCTAATTCGTAGACACTACACTAGCGGTAGTGATGCCGGAACAATGCAAGATTGTTGCCCGCACGGATGGCGGACTGTCTATGCTCCCCAATCTGTTAAGTAGCGGTTTTGCCTGTAGAGCCAAGCCCGGTGCTGCTCTGAATGCAGCGCGCGTGCGAATGCAGCCCCGGTACCAGCCGTGGCGTATCTGCCATGGCTGGCCGGATCAATGGCCAAATTCGTTCAGGAATGCTCATACGCCCGGTGGGCTGGAATTGTCGGACCGTAAGCGCTATAGAATCCCGCATTTTAAGAGCCCAACCCATCCAGTGCGGCGCAAAAATGTTTGGAAGGAAATCAGCATGGTGCGGGGAGCCCGCCAGCTCCCTACGTCGGGCGGCGGCAAAGTCCGCGTTCAACCCGCCATTTCAGACTTGCGAAGTGGTCCGGAAGGCTGACATCCGGAACAGCAGCCGGTCTGGCGGTGTCGTAAAGCCGGCAATCTAACAACTCACAAACCGCAGTTGGCCCAAAGGTGGGGCGGGCGCTCTCGCCTGCGCGCGACCCCCAGGAACTCACGGCAGCGGTAAGTACTATGTGGTGCAGCGGGCGCTCTCGCCTGCGCGCGACCCCCAGGACTACAGCGAGGCGGTCATCGCTCTTGGGAAATGGCGGGCGCTCTCGCCTGCGCGCGACCCCCAGGCGCGTAGCTCGCGATGGCGCCGGTGCCAGGGAGCGGGCGCTCT
>JANXXV010000745.1 GCA_025350445.1 Bryobacteraceae bacterium
TAGAGATTGTCGACTATCACTAGGAGAACCGCATGGGAGTCACCGCGATACATCCAGGGGAACATCTGGCAGAAGAACTGAACGAGATTGGCATGAGCGCCGCCGAACTGGCGCGCAAGCTGGACGTGCCGACCAACCGCATCACCGGCATTTTGAACGGGCAGCGCGCCATCACTGGAGACACTGCCTTGCGTCTGGCCAATTTCTTCGGCACGAGCGCGGAGTTCTGGCTTAACCTGCAAAGCCTTTATGAACTACGCATTGCTCAGAAGAAGGTGGGCAAATTGATAAAAACCCTTCCCAGGCTCAGACACCCTGAGCGCGTTCCCGCGTGAGCGCGGACCGTCTATCGGCTGTTGTTGTAAGCGGCCAAGTCGGTGACGGTCGGCTTGTGATTCAACTGACGAAGCATCGCGGTAATCTGTCCGCGGTGATAGCTGGCGTGGTTCACGACATGCAGAATCACCTGCCAGACGGGCAGTTCGTAAGGATGGCCTTGGATGTTGACGTACTTCAACGTTCCTGTAACCGCATCATCGGTCAATGCGCCCGCCCAACTCTGCAAATCGGCGTGAATCTTCGTCCACGTTACCGCAAGAGTCTCCAAGGTAAACGTCTCGTTAAAATCGGCAAGCGTCAGCCGCGGGCTTCCATCTAACCGCGAGAGCCAGATCCGGTCCGCCTGGTAGATATGCACCAGCGTTCCGAGAACACCGTGGTGTGAAGTGTAGATATACCGATTCCGCTCTTCGACGGTGAGCGGCCCGACGGCCTCAATCGACCGATCGGTGGTCCACTGGCTGTACACCAGGTGGTCCACCAGAAACTTCGGGTCGATCCGCATACTAATCCTCGTCGGTCTAGGCTGCCGGCTTGGTCACCACCGAGAAATCCTCCAGCGTGGTCACATCGCCGGAAACCGTCTTGCTGGTCACGATCTCGCGCAGCAGACGGCGCATGATCTTGCCGCTACGCACGCTGATCCCGTATTGGTCGGACGTCCTCGGCAAGCAGACGCTGCTCGCGCACCAGGTTTCCAGGCGGGGCGGGGAGCTGTTGTGTCAGGATCTGGGGGATCGCGTGAAAATGTCCGGCCGCGCGAAACTGTTCTCCGAGGGCGTTATCCACCTGTAACCCAGGTGCGTGAATCACCGTTGCACTGGTCTCCAACCGGTGCCCGGATTGGCCGGGAGGTCGCGACCTCCGACCTGACAGCCTAGGGCGAGGGCGCGACATGGAATGCCATATAGCGCCCAAATAACGATTCGTTTGTAGTTCACTCCTGCCTAAACACTCCCGAGAACTGCGCAAATTGCCACCCCCCGACACCCCGGCGAAGAGACACCGTGAGGGTTGTAGATGTATGTTACCGGTGTCGGGCCGGGGCGTCCCGAATCGTGTGGTCCGAGGGTGGAGACGGCCGCGCCCCAGCGTCTAGGTGCTTTGGAGAACGGTTCGTTACACCCATTCCCGGCATCGCTTCTCCCCGCGTCTGTTTAATGTTGTTCTCAGTGCGCTGAACCTGGGGAAGTAATGGTCCCGTGGAACGACCCGGAGGTGACACCTGTGGCCATGTCTAGCAAGCGCTCCAGGGTGAAGCTCCCCTTCGCACCCGCGAACCGACCCGTACCACCCGTAATGTTGTTAATTTCCACAATACGGGCGATACCGGGTGTGTCCGTCGGTTCACCCTGTCCGACAATTGTAGTAAAGATGCTGTCTCCGTTGGCCGCGATCAACTGAGCGAACCCCGTTGAAGAGCCGGCCAAAAGGTTCACCGTAACTTTATAGGTAAGTGTGAATCGACCGAGATGGGTAGCAATTCCCGTGACGCTCCCATCGACCAAAAGCGACCCGGGGGGAGGGCCTTGGAATACGTCGGTTTCATTTCCTTGTACCGAACCGCTGAAAGGTACCTGCTTGTCTGCCGCCGCCGCCGGGCCGACGAGCGCCGCTGTCAAAAACATCGCCGCCATTGGCAGATAGATGCTGGTTTTCATGATGGTTTTCATATTTGTATTCTCCTTGCATGATTTCCTAATCGCTCATGCGAAATGAACTGTAACTGCACTGCCGACCGATGTCCAATGCATTCCACCTTGAATCTCACCTCAACGCGGAACTCACTGAGCCCAGGGGTGTTATGCTAGGATCTCAATCCTGCTATGCGAACCCAGCCGAACCCGGCACCCAAGGTTGTCTTCGGCCCGTTTGAATACGACGACCTCTCGGGTAACCTCAGTAAGTACGGAACCCCCATACGGCTTCAGGGCAAGCCGCTTCAGATTCTCTCGCTTTTGGTGAACCGGCCCGGGCAGCTGATTAGCCGCGAGGAACTGCAGCGTCACTTATGGGAGGGCACGACCTTCGTCGATTTCGAACAAGGTCTCAACTCAGCGGTCAATAAGTTGCGCCAAGCTCTGGGCGACTCGGCGGACCATGCCCGGTACGTGGAGACGCTCCCCGGCCGGGGCTACAGATTCATCGCGCCGGTTGATCGAGCCTCGACCAAGGCTGTTTTGGAGATGGCTGCTCCCGCGCCGCGGATCGAACCGAAGCCCAGCAAGCAGCCCCAACCGTGGCTGCTATTCGTCGCCGGTGTGGCTCTGGCCATGGTTGTGGGCGGCGGCTACTGGCTCGCCAAGCGTTCAACAGCTCCGCTGGAGGCGTCGAAAGCGGTGAGATTCGCTGTCCTGCCGCCTGCCGGATTTGCATTGGAGGGCGCTGCCAGCCGACAGGCTTTTGCTCTGTCCCCTGACGGCGCGCACCTGGCCTTCACCGCCATGGACTCTAGCGGGGAATTCAATGTATTCATTCGGGATTTCAGCTCGCTGGAGCCGCGACTCGTTGCCGGCAGCGAAGGGGCCCATACGGTTTTCTGGCCGCCGGACGGCCAGTCCCTCTATCTGACCGCGCGGGGCAAGCTTTGGCGTAGCGCGCTCGAGGGCGACGCTCGCGTCCTTTTGGCCGACTCACCGTCGTTCATGTTTTCGGGAGCCTGGTTAAGCCCCCAACGAATACTTCTCGACAGCTTTCGGGCGAGTTACTTGGTTTCGCCCTCAGGCGGGACTCTTGAACGGTTAAACAAGATTTATTTGTGGCCTCAGATGCTGCCCCTCGGCGAGCACGTCTTATACGTGGAGTGGGATGCACGAGCCGGCCGTCATCGAGCGCGCGTGCTTCGGCTTGGTGATTTCAGCGTAACGAAAGATCTATTCGAAACCGATTCGCGTGTCCTGTATACTGCCTCGACCGTCACGCCCGGCACGGGCTACCTTCTGTATGTCCGCGCCGGAAACTTGCTGGCGCGCCCGTTCGATCCCCGTTCCCTACGGTTAACTGGTGAAGCGATGCCGGTTGCAAGCAGGATCTACTCCTTCGCTAAGACCGGCGCAGCGGATTTCTCCGTTTCGGATAGGGGCACCCTCGCCTACCAGAGTTATGTCAGCCGATCGCAGCTCGTGTGGGTGGACCGGGCGGGACATCAACTTGGCACGATTGGTCCGGCAAATATCAACGTGAAGTCCGCACGCCTCTCGCCGGATGGGCAGCACCTGGCGACGGCGATTTACGATATCGAACGCGGCGAACAGGATCTCTGGATCTTCGATGTCAAAACGAACTTGGGGCGGCGATTGACAGCAGACCCAGCCCTGCGGGATGCCCCTGTTTGGTCGCCGGATTCGAAGACGCTGGCATTTCTGTCCCAAGCCGATGGTAATCCGCCGAAAGTTCATGTGCGCGGCTTGGGAGAGAAGGATGCAGATGAAGCGATGCCGGCCGCCGATTTCCAGATGCCGACCGACTGGTCCCCCGATGGACGCTTCGTTGCTTTCGTGAACACCGGATTCCCCAGGTCCGCGAACGAAACACAAGGCGATGTATGGGTATTCGATTTGGCCCGCGGCGGCAGGCCGGTCCCGCTGCTGAACACGCGATTCCACGAGGCCAACCCCGCGTTCTCACCCGACGGGAAATGGCTGGCGTTCACTTCGAACGAGTCCGGCCGCGCCGAAGTTTACGTGCAGGCTTTTCGGTCGGGCGATGCGCCGAGTGTGTTTGGCGAACGCCACCTTGTTTCCAGCGCAGGCGCTCTAGCGGTGCGGTGGCGACGGGATGGGAGGGAGCTGTTCTATCTCGGCTCTGATGGGCGCGTGCAGGCGGTTCCCGTCAGGATCTCGCCGAAACCCGATTTCGGCCCCGCAACAGCGCTTTTTACCATCACCACCGAAGCGAGAGCTGCCATTCACTCGGTACTTGGCTTCGACGTATCGGCCGACGGCAACCGATTTGTTATCCCGGTTGTGACGTCAGCGGAACGCCCGTCGCT
>JANXXV010000619.1 GCA_025350445.1 Bryobacteraceae bacterium
ACTTTCTGCTGCACCGGCAGCGTGCCGTCTTCGGCAAACCAGACTTCCATTCTGCTGAACTGCGCCTTCAACTGGGTGGACTTCGGCGTCAGCTTCAAATGATACGTCTTCTGACCGGAAACCGTCTCCTCGCCCAACAAAGCCGCTTCATAGTTGGCTTGCAACTCTTTGCCCGTAGTCCCGAATCCCACCAGGATTACCTTGCTGACCAGATCGCTCTGCTTGCCCAGGTCAATCTCCTGCACGGTTTGAATCTTTGGGAGGTAGAGTTCCGCCTTGGAACCCCGCAATGTCACGATTCGCTCTTCCGGTTTGGTGAATTCGATCTTCACGTGCAGTTCTTTGGGTTTGGAGCGCCGAATCAGGATAGTTCCACTTTCCACCGACTTATCCGCAATAACCTTAGTAAACTCCAGCTTTTCTATATCCGCCGCCATTCCGGAAAACTTCGGCGCCGCTACATCGATCTTGGCCAGCACCTCGGGCAGCGTGGCGGCGGACACGTACAGCGAAACCGTCGCCAGACACAACAATATGGGATAGAATCGGGTGCGCATGTGGGGTCTGGAGGCCCGTTATTGGGAACGAGTGTAGGCGAAGTATCCCTTGACCTCTTGCTCGGCATCGAAAAGCGGAAGCAATCGCACCACCGTTTCCTTCTTACCGAACCGCGATTTCAGCATGGATTCCACTTTTGCGCTCCGCTCGGCCTCCGGTACCGGACTGACTAGTTCCGGCTCCACGAAGAATACGTTAGCCCCATTCTCTTCCGGCAATCTTATGATGTTGCTGGCCCGTGGCTGGTCGCGAAATATCGAACGCGGAGTGGCAAAAATGAAGACCAGAATCAACACCACCATCACGTCGTACTGCCATCCGGCACGCGGATAATCCCAGAGTAGAAATCGTTTCATATCAAAGAATTGCCCGCCTTAGCATCTGAACGCCATTTTAACACGGCCGATACGGTTATCCTCGGGCTGGTATACTGTCCGCGAATTGGCTAGGAACTCGAAATGGATGACCGGGTCCCGGCCCCGCAGCCAGCCCCCTGGCGGGCGCTCTTTTGCAGGCGCCACACTAGAACCGGACCGTCCGCGCTCCCTGGGTCACATTGGCGCCAAGCGTTCCCACTCCTTCGATCCGCGCCCTCACCTTATCCCCGGCTTTGATCCGCGCGCCCTTGGGACAGCCGGTGGAAATCAAGTCGCCCGGATACAGAGTCATATGGTCACTATGAAACCGCACCAGCTCAAAAGGTTGCGTTCTCATGTTGCGGACGAAATCCCGGGAACAGATGCCGTCGTTGTGCTCGGTAATTACTTCCAGGCCGCCTACGTCGGAAATCTCGTCGGCGGTCACAATTACCGGGCCAAAGCTGAAGAACGTATCGATGCTTTTCGATCGGGTCAGGTAGCGCGGGTTCTTGCGCAGGATATCCAGCGCCGTCAGATCCAGTGTCGTGGTGTAGCCGAAAATTACATCGGAAATATGCCCGGCCGGCACGAACTTGCATGCCTTGCCGATGATCACGCCCAGTTCGCCCTCGGCATCCACATCGTTCGTCACTTCCAGTGGCGGAAGCTCGATATTGCCTTCCGGCTGAAACATGCACGAGGCGGGTTTCATGAAGCTGCCCGGCTCGTCCGGCTGCACCGCGTTGATGTCCTCGGCGTGCGACTTGTAGTTCAGCCCGATACACCAAATCTTCGGCGGCACTTCGTAGGGCAAGAGCGGAGTGACGGCGTCGAACGGGATGGTGCTGTTTCCGGAATAGCCGGCCAGCGCGGGCGCCGTCCCGCTTTGAATGATAGACAGCAGATCGTCGGGAACGCGCGTTCCCAGCTTCGCGTTAATCTCTTCCACCGGCACCACGCCGCCCCCGGTTACTAGGCCGGCATGAATTGCGCCATCATATCGAAATCGAATGAATTTCATAGTGTCCTTTCCGTCTAAATTGATGTGGCGATGTCCACCAAGTCGCTGAATACGCCGTACGCCGTCTGGTCTACTCCGGGGGAAATGGAAACCGTACCCACGGTGCCCATCAAATCCGTGTGAAGCAGCAACAGGTTCGAGGTGCCCTGCACGGATGCCAGAATGTCGGTGTCGTCCAGCACTTCCGCTCTCACCCGCAACTTGACTCCCGTTGCGGTTCGCGTGCCCTGGCTCACCAGGCAAACGGTCTTGCGGCTGGCCGTCATGTCCTGGATCTTAGCCACGGTCACGCGGCCGATTCCTTTGCGGTCGACGTCGAGCGGCGTCACCTGCGCGTCCATCAGAACGTTGGCCAGGGCCGCCGCTTTTGCCGCTGAATCCCAACCGTCTATGTCGTAGCTGGCGTCCGCTTCCGTAATGCCCAGTTTGCGGGCCTCGTCGATGCCTTCCTCCATACTAAGCCCGCGGCGCATCGCGGCAATCACCACCTTCGAGGTGGAATTCAGCACGCCGGTAAAGCCCAGCACCTTCACGCCGGGCAGATTGCAGCGGACCATGTTGAACACGGGCGCGCCGTCCATGCAGGTGGATTCGAAGCGGAATTGCACGCCCGCCTCTTTGGCTTCGTTTCGTAATGCTGCGTAGGCGTGGGCAATGGGGCCCTTGTTGGCGGTCACTACGTGCATCCCCCGTGCGAAAGCTTTACGGATGTGCGTGATGGCGGGCTCGCCGGTGGCCGGGTCCAGCGTGGTGAGCTCCATGACGACTTCCGCCTTTGACCGGTCGAGGAATTCGTCAATGGATACAGCCGCCGATCCAAAAGCGGGCTGCACCGAGAGACCCCGCGGATCGAACACCGCTCCGTGGCGCGCCGTCTGGATGGCGACAATGCGAAAGGGATAGACGGAGCGTTTCTGTTCCAGCAGGCGCGCGAACGCTCGACCCACATTGCCATACCCGATGAGCGCGAGATTCAACCGACCATCTTAACAGGGCACTCCACGGGCGGCGAACCAGCGTTAGAATGCCGCGTGCTTCTGCGTGGTATCGTGACGCGTGAGGGGTCGGCCAATCTGCATGCTGAGCGGATTAGCCGTCTGGAATCCTGGTTCGCCGCCTCCACGCCGCGCCAGGCTCTCGATCAACAGCGCCGCTCCAATCGGCAGGTTGATCGAGAGAGCTATCTGTCCGGCCACCGGTAGACCGCGCGGGTTCAGCAAATGTCTCGAGCGTGCCCTGCGGCAAGTCTCCCTCCGCCTTGAGGTTTCTTGGCATGAAGTTCTGTTCCCTTGGATAGTCTAGTGTGCCGTCCCGGCTAATTCTTTACAACATGCTCCTGGGCGCAAGGTGGGGCAGACACCTTGTCTGCGCGCGACCCCC
>JANXXV010000791.1 GCA_025350445.1 Bryobacteraceae bacterium
TACCTGGTTGCCAAGCTGAAGTCGATGCCGGAAGGCGAAGGCAATCTGCTGGATCATACTTGTCTCGTCTTCGCGCATGAACATGCGGAAGCGAATGCGCACAAGAACAATAATCTGTCCATGATTGTCGCCGGCCACGCAGGCGGTTTGAAGACAGGCATGCACACGCGAACTACGGGAACGGTGGGCGATCTGTATCTCACTCTGTCTGACGAACTACTGAAGGCTAATCTGCAGAAGTTTCCCACGGCGGAGAAAAAGCTCACCGAAATTGTTTAAGGGCGCCTGACGGATTCACACAGCGCTAATATTGCTGTGCTAAGGTACCAGAAGACTGAAACAAATCCGATTAGGAGACCGATAATGACTATCCAGGAAATCGCGGACACACTCGTCAAACTGTGCGCTGAAGGAAACTTCCAACAAGCAATGGTGACGCTCTACTCGCCCGATATCGTCAGCATGGAAGCTGGCGCACCCCCCGGCGGTTCGCGGGAAGCGAAGGGCCTGGCGGCTGTGGCAGCCAAGGGCGAATGGTGGGTGAACAACCACGAGATCCACTCGGTTAAGGTGGAAGGTCCCTTGGTAGCGGGCTCGCACTTTTCAGTGGCCTTCAAGATGGACGTAACCTTCAAGCCGGAAAACAAACGCCACACAATGGAAGAGATCGCCGTGTATAAAGTGGCGGGCGGCAAGATCGTTTACGAAGAATTCTTCTACAAGATGTAAGCGGTAAGGCCTACGGAGTCCGTTTAGCCGTGGCGTCGATATTCGGCGCCATGGCCAAACGAATGTCACGCAGTTTCGGCATCTTGCGAAGCGGCTCCAGGTTTGCCGCTGAGACCGGAGTACGGCTCAAGTCAAGCCGTTCCAGATTTACCAAGCTTGAGAGCGCTGTCAGTCCCCGCAGTTCTTTTCGTTCCGCTTCGGCCTGCCCTGGATAATCCGCGCCGCGGTCCGTAACGGTAGCCCCGTTGAGGCTTAGCGATTTCAGTTGCTTCAGCGCGCCAATTTGCTGCAGGTTCGCCTCCGTCAGCGGCAGCCCCCACAGGCCGGAATCCACCCGCTGAATGCCGCCGGCATCCAGATCCGTCAACGCAGGCAGCAGCCTCAGCGACGAGAGGCATGAACCCCTCAATCGATTGCCGCCCATCACCAGCCTTTCCAGCTTCACCAGCGGCGCCAGAAGCTCAAACCCGTCGTCGTCAATCTGCGTGAACCCGATATCGAGCGATCGCAATGCAGTCAGGTGCGAGAGGTGTTCGAACACCTTGCTGGTTACTTTGGTTCCATGCAGATTCAGATGCAGCAGCTTCTTCCAATCGACAAGATGCGCGACTCCGCTGTCGGTGAAATACTCCGCATAGTACAGATTCAGATCGGTCACGTTGCGCAGTTTCTTCAGATGTTCCAGACCCACGTCCGTGACCAGCGTGTGCGAAAGATCCAGCTTCTGTAGATGCTCCAACCGGCCTATACGCGCCAGATCGACATCGGTAATCCAGGTAGCCGCCAGATCCACGCTGACGATGCGCCCCGCCGCGTCCGCAGTGAAGTGTCCGCCTTGTGCCGTGATCCATTTTCCGGTCTCCGCGTCAGGCGTAACGGCAAGAAGAAGCAATGCGGCAATAGCGATCATGTTCTACGCCGGTTCGGCAGAGACGATTCCGGATCCCACACAACCTGGCACTCCGGAAGCTGCTTCCGCAATTCGGCCACTCCTTTCCCTGTGACGTATGTATGGTACAAATTCACCCGGCGCAGATGGCGGAAACCAATGAGAAGAGGAATCGCCTGGTCCCCTACGTTGGTGCTGTCGATACTCAAATCCTCAAGGAATTGCAGCCCGCTCAGCTTCGCGAGTCCTTCTTCACCGACCTCGGCGTAATCCACGTTCAGACGCCGCAGATTCTTCAGCTCCGCGATCGACTCCATTCCGGCATCGGTGGTGTGGTCGCGGAAAAGATCCAGTTCCCGCAGGTTTCGCAGGCCGGTGAGCTGCTTCAACGCGGCAGTGCCGAACCTGCCGTCGCGCAGCCATAGCGATGTGAGGTTCGGCAGTCCGCCCACCACCGCCAGCCCGGCCTCACTGATATCCACTCCGGAGAGATCGAGTTCCGTCAGCGATGGCAGTGCGGCAAGCTCCTTGAGCCCTTCGTCGGAGAAGTCGGTGTAGGCAAGCGACAATCGTTTCACCGCAGGCAGCATCGCCAGCGTCCCGTTGCTAACGGGAGATCCGGAAAGATTCAGTTCTTCCAAACTCTTCAACGACGCCAGCGGCCGCAGGCTTTCAACGTATGTATTCTTCAGATTCAGTTTCGTCAGCGCCGCCAACCCGCTTAAGTGCGACAAACCTTTTTCGGACACGCCCGTACCGTTCAGATTCAGCTCAATCAGGCTTGTCAACCCTGCCAGATGCTTCAGCCCCAGGTCGCCAATCTCCGTAGCAGCCAGATCGAGCTTCTTCAAATGCCCCAGGTTCTGTAAATGCTGAACACCCGCATCGGTAACCCGCGTGGACGCCAGCGAGGCGGCCACCAGGCGCCCGTCTTCAACGACCGCACTGCCGCCCATCGCACGAATCCAACGCGCGATGCTTTCCTCTGACTTTTCCGATGGCTCCGGCACCGGCTTACCAGCCATCACCGGCGCCGCATCGATAAAAACGAATGAAGTTTTGGTCAGCGCGGAACGCAGGCTGTCGATCCCGCCACGAGAGACTCGGGTGTATCGAAGATCAATCTCGCGCAAGGCCGTCAATGGCTTCAATCGATCGAGCCCGGCATTGGTTACCTTCGTGCGGTAGAGATTCAAATACTCCAGATCCCGCATCTCCCGCAGAATTTCCACCCCCGCATCGGTGATAGACGTGCCCATCAGATTGAGCTTTCGAAGATGTGTCAGCCGCGAAAGCTTCGCCAGGCCTGCATCGGTAATCGCCGTGCCATGCAGATCCAGGTCTTCCAGATTTTGCAAATCGCTGATGGATGCAACGCCGGCATCGGTCACCAGCGTGTCGCCGATCCACAAGCGGCGAAGCCCGGCCATCCCCGTCAGATTGTTCATCCCCGTATCGTCGAAGGGCGTGATGGAAACGTCCAGTCCCACCAGATTCTTGAACGCCGCCAGCGTGTGACCCTTGATGCCGGACTGGCGAATGGAAAGCTCCCGCAATCCGGAAAGCCCCTGCATGGAATCCAGGCCAGCGTCGTGAAAACGGATGCGGTCCAGAAAGTGATAGCTGAAAGTCAGCTTCTGCAAGCCGGAAACCGATGTGAGGTATCGCAGATCGGTACTGCGATCCTTCCCTCCGTCCGCGTTGCGGTTCCACATCGGCCCGGGCAGATAGAGATCGCGAAGGCCCGTCAAACCGGAGAGCCGCGCCAGATCTTCAGGTTCCACATTGGCGCCAACCAGGTCCAGGATGCGAATCTGAAACGCGCTCGCCGGCAGGTCCGCGGTATTCTCAATGCGGCGCCGGTCACCGTCAAGCACGACGGCGCCGCCCATCACAATAGCCCACTCGGCAACCGCACGATTCGTATCAACCACAGCGACCAGAATTCTATCATGCAGCGCCCCTTGGGTATGATGATTGTTAATGTTCCGCTTGATCATTCTGGCCGGTATGGGCCTTGCCGCGCTGCCGTTGCTCGCGCAACCCGGGCCGGAGTTTTTCGAAACCAAGATCCGCCCGGTGCTGGCAGCGAATTGCTACGCGTGCCATGGCGCGAAAATGCGCCTGTCGGGACTGGACCTATCCACGGCATCCGCCTTCGCCAAGGGCGGTGAGCGCGGCCCGCTGGTAGATCGCGCCAATCCGGAGAACAGTCTGCTTTTGAAGGCCATCAGCTATCTGGGCGATTTCAAGATGCCCCCCAGCGGCAAACTGAAGCCCGATCAGATTGAGAACATCACGGCTTGGGTGAAAGCCGGCGCGGCCTGGCCGGGCGGCGGCTCGGTGGAACCACAGCCCACGCAGACCGTAGCGAAATACAACTTCACCAAAGCGCAAAAAGCGTTCTGGGCTTTTCAACCTGTCAGTGATCCCGCGCCACCTGAGGTGAAGGACACAGCGTGGGTAAAATCGCCCATTGACAGCTTCATCCTGAGCGAACTGGAAAAGAAGAGTCTCAAACCTGCTCGTCCGGCCGACAAGCTGACTCTCCTGCGCAGGGTTACCTACGACTTAACAGGAATGCCGCCAACCGGCGACGAGATAAAAAGATTTCTCGCGGACAACTCCGCCGGCGCCTTCGCAACAGTCGTGGACCGGTTGCTCGCCTCCCCGCGCTACGGAGAACGATGGGGCCGCCACTGGCTCGATGTGGCCCGGTACGCCGACTCAGCAGGCGACGACGACGATAACCTTTACCCGTACGCCTACAAGTACCGCGACTGGGTGATCGGCGCCTTCAACAAGGACATGCCGTTCGACCGCATGGTGCGCCTGCAAATCGCCGGCGATCTACTTCCCGCCGATAAGCCCGGCGAAGTAAACACCGAAGGCATCATTGCCACCGGCTTCATCGCGCTGGGCCAGAAACCGCTCACCGAACAAAACAAGCCGCAAATGTTGTACGACATCGCCGACGAACAGCTCGATACGACAGGCCGCGCGCTGATGGGCCTGACGCTTGGCTGCGCGCGCTGCCACGATCACAAATTCGATCCCATCCCGACCGCGGACTACTACTCCATGGCATCGATGTTCCACGATACCCGCACCATCGACATCGTGGACAAGCTGGTCTCCACCGTTTTGTTCGTTCCCCTCGCGCCCAAGGATGTCACCGCGCGCTACCGGCAGCATGAAGATCGAATCAAATCGAAGACATTCCAGATGGACGCGGTGATCGAACAAGCCGCGGAAGCGCGCACGGATCGCCTGATTGCCCAGACCGCGGGTTATATGATAGCCGTGGCACGCAACCAGAAACCGGCCGGTCTCGACGCCGAACTCCTAGACCGGTGGACAAAATATCTGAAGCCGGGCGATGAAGTTCGTCCCCATCTAATCAAGTGGAACGAGGCCGTTTCCAGTGGCAAGCCGGAAGCCGCCTCAATGGAATACCAGCAAGCCCTGCGGACCAGAACCGCCGCCTGGTGGAAAACCATGGCGGAATGGCGCGAATCGGTTCGCACAGCGGCGGAAAAAGGCGCGCTCCCGCCCGAAGCTCCGAAGTTCGAAGGCGGCGAAGACCGTTTCTTTTTTGAAACCTGCCTGGACGGCAAAGGCCCGTTTACGCTGCCGGACAAAGACCCGGAGAAACTGCTAGGCGTTGAAGTGCAGGCGAAGGTAGCCGCGTTTCAATCGGAAATTGCGGAACTGAAAAAGGCCTCGCCACCGGAACTCCCGTTGAGCTGCGGTGTGGAAGAAGGCACGCCGCAAGAAGCCCGCATCCTGATCCGCGGCAACGTGGCGAGCAAGGGCGCCGTAGTCCCCCGCCAGTTCCTGCAAATCATCTCCGGTGAAAATCAGACGCCCATTAAGCAGGGCACGGGGCGTCTGGAAATGGCCCAGTGGCTCACCTCGCCGGACCATCCTCTCACCGCCCGCGTAATCGCGAATCGCATCTGGCAAAATCACTTCGGCGAAGGCATCGTCCGCACTCCCAACAATTACGGCCGCACCGGAGAGCTGCCCACGCACCCCGAACTGCTCGATTTCCTCGCCCGCCGTTTCATGCAATCCGGCTGGTCGTTCAAAGCAATGCACCGCATGTTGCTGCTCTCCAGCACTTACCAGATGAGCAGCCAGACCACGCCGGAGGCGCATGACATCGACCCGGCCAATCGCCTGTTCTCCCGTGCCAATCGCCGCCGGCTGGATTTCGAGGAGATCCGAGACTCGCTGCTCCTCTATTCCGGTGAACTCGACATGACCATGGGCGGTGTGCCCGACCCGGGTCAAAATGTCGACTGGCGCAAAGCCGGCGCCTACATCAGCGCCAACAAAGAACCGCTGCTCAGCGTCCGCCGCTCTGTCTACCTGCCGCTCCGCCGGTCCCGCATGCCCAGCCTGCTCACGCTGCTCGATTTCGGCGATGCGACAACTCCAGGCGAGGGCCGCGCCCGCACCAACACAGCGCCACAAGCGCTTTTCATGATGAATAGCGAATACGTCACGGAACGCTCGCGCCGCTTGAGCGAATCCCTCAAACGCGAAACAAGCGACGAAGCCCGCGTCAACACCGCGTATCTGACGATCACCGGCAGACCGGCCGATCATGAACAGATTCTGACCGCCATAGACTACATAGCAGGCGTAAGAACAAAGACGAACGACGCCGCGGCCGCCTGGCAAAGCTTCTGCCGCGCGCTTCTGGTATCGAACGCATTCTTATATGTTGACTAGACCTTTATCACGGCGTACGCTCCTGCGGCAAAGCGCCTGCGGCTTCGGCTCCCTCGGCCTCATGGGCCTGCTCAACGGCGAAACAGTGGACCCGCTGGCGCCCAAGCAGCCGCACTTCGCGCCGCGCGCCAAGCGAGTTGTTTTTCTTTTCATGCACGGCGGCCCGTCCGCCATGGACACTTTCGATCCGAAACCGCGCCTCGATCGCGACGATGGCAAACCGCTGCCGTTCGACCGCCCCATGGTCTTCGGAAACGGCAAGGAAATGGGGAACCTGATGAAGTCCCCGTGGAAGTTCAAGCGCTACGGTCAGAGCGGAATCGAAGTCAGCGATCTGTTTCCGCACATCGGCTCCTGCATTGACGACATCTGCGTCATGCGCTCCATGGTCGGCGATAGCGTCGCGCACGGCGGCGCCATGTTGCAACTCCATACCGGCTCGCATGTGTTCACCCGTCCCAGCATGGGCAGTTGGATGCTGTATGGCCTGGGCAGCGACAATCACGATCTGCCCGGCTACATCGGTATTCGTCCGTCCATGACGCACGGCGGCGTGCGCAACTGGAGTTCCGCGTTTCTTCCCGCGGCGTATCAAGGCACCGCCATCGGCAATTCCAAAGTGCCGGTGAAAGAGCTGCAAATCCCCATTGAGAATCTGGTCCGCAACGGTATGTCCACGGACATGCAGCGCTACGAGTTGGACATGGTGCAGAAGATCAACCGGCAGCACGCCATGACTCGTGAATTCGATTCTGAACTCGACGCCCGCATCCAGGCTCTGGAACTCGCTTTCCGTATGCAGGCGAAAGCGCCGGAGGCGTTCGACGTAGAGAAGGAATCGCCGGAGACTAAGAAGCTCTACGGCCTGGATAATCCGGAAACGGCGGACTTCGGCTGGCAATGTGTGCTCGCGCGGCGACTGCTGGAGCGAGGCGTTCGCTTCGTGGAATGCTGGCACAGCAATTCCCAGTGGGATCAACATCGCGAACTGGTGCGTCTTCACACTAAGAATGCGCGCGAAGTGGATCTGCCCATCGCCGGATTATTGAAGGACCTGAAAGCGCGCGGCCTGCTAAAGGACACGCTGGTACTTTGGGGCGGGGAATTCGGCCGCACTCCGCTCGTCCAGGGTGGAGATGGCCGCGATCACAATCCTTACGGCTACACGATGTGGATGGCCGGCGCGGGTGTGAAAGCCGGAACTACTTACGGCGCAACCGACGAGTTTGGCTATCACGCCGTGGAAGACCGCATGCACCTGCACGATCTCCACGCGACAATCCTGCACATGATGGGCTTCGACCACAAGAAGCTCACCTACCGCTACAGCGGGCGCGACTTCCGGCTCACCGACGTCGCCGGAGAAGTCGCACACAAAATACTAGCCTGAAAGCCAACCGCTCCCTTACGG
>JANXXV010000802.1 GCA_025350445.1 Bryobacteraceae bacterium
CAATAAGGACACGCCCTACAACATCTTCCTCAAACAACAACTCGCCGGCGACGAACTGGATCAAGTCACAAACGAAACGCTGACCGCGACCGGCTTCCTGCGCCAGCACGCGAAAGTAGGCTTCCGCGAGAAGGACAATCCCGAAAACCGCTACGAATACCTGGACGACATGATCGCCACCGTAGGCCGCGGCATCCTGGGTCTAACGGTTCAATGCGCCCGTTGCCACAATCACAAATTCGATCCCATCGCACAAAAGGATTACTACCGCCTGCAAGCCTCGCTCTGGACCGCGGTGGAGGTGGATCATCCGCTGACCTCGCCGGCCGAAGCCGCTACATACAACAAGAAGTTAGCGGAAGCAAACGCGCGCATCGCCGATCTACGCGACAAGCTGAAAGCGATTGACCAGCCATACAAAGATCGCCTGCTGCCGGATAAGTACAAGAAGTATCCGGACAACATTCAGCAGGCAATCGCTACGCCCGAAGCGCAGCGTACGCCGGGACAGGTGCTGCTGGCGAATCAGGTAATCCGCACGGTAACGGTTTCCCAGGATGAGATTGACCGCATCGCCTCACCAGAAGACCTGGCGGCGAAGAAGGCCCTGGCTGCGCAAATGAAGGAAGCGGAGAACCAGAAGCCCGCGCCCATTCCGATGGCCATGGGAATCACCGACGGCGATTATCGCTTCACGCCCGACGGCCCCGGCGACGAACCCGCCCCCGGCAAAGGAAAACAGCGCGCGGCCATCGAAGGCAGCTACCTGCCGCAAGGCCGCTACCAGCCTCCTCCCTCGTATTTTTTATTGCGCGGAGATCCGGAAAGCCGCGGCTCGCTGATGCAGCCCGGCTTCGTTATGGTAGCCACCTCCGGCACTCCTCCAACCGAACTACCGCCGCCCGATGGACATACTTCCGGCCGCCGCAGGGCGCTTGCCGAATGGCTCACCTCGCCGGAAAATCCACTCACCGCCCGGGTGATGGCGAATCGAATCTGGCAGCATCACTTCGGCCGCGGCATCGTCCCCACGCTTGACAATTTCGGCAAGATGGGCGCCAAGCCGTCGAACCCCGAACTGCTCGACTGGCTGGCGACAGAGTTCATCGCGCAAGGCTGGAGCTTTAAACAGATGCACCGGCTGATGATGACCTCGGACGCCTATCAGCAGTCTTCGCAATTTAGCGACGCGGCCAGTGTGGCCAAGGACCCGGAGAATCGATTGCTCTGGCGGTTCCAGATCCAGCGCCTCGACGCCGAGATCGTCCGCGATTCTATCCTGGCAGTAAGCGGAGCGCTCAACCCGGCCATGGGCGGGCCTCCGGTGTTCCCGAAGCTCTCGCAGGACGTCCTCGAAAGCATGAACAAAGGCATCTGGGAACGCGAAGAAGAAGGCCCCAAAGTTTGGCGCCGCAGCGTCTACGTCTACCGCAAGCGAGGCCTGCCGCTGCCCTTCTTTGAAGTCTTCGATCTGCCCGATCAGAACCTGACATGCGGGGCCAGAAATGTTTCCACCGTCCCCACCCAGGCTCTCACCATGATGAATGACGACTTCGTCCTGCGCCAGGCAAAGCTCTTCGCGGGACGCGTCAGTGAAGCCGCCCCGGGCGACCCGGCAAAGCAAATCAACGCCGCCTATCGCATTGCACTCGGACGCGAACCTTCAGCCGAAGAACTTCAAATCGGCCGGGATTTTCTTTCCAAACAACAGCTCGTGGACTTCACCCACGTGCTGTTAAACCTGAATGAGTTCCTCTACATAAGATGAAAACCTTTCGATCCAGACGCGACTTCCTTTTCGAGAGCAGCGGCGGCATCAGCGGCCTGGGCCTTGCCTGGCTGCTGAATCAACAAGGTCTCTTGGCAAATGATGGAGCCTGCGCCTCCAGCGGCACTGTGGAGTCTCCGCTCTCGCCGAAGAAGCCTCACTTCACGCCCCGCGCCACCAGCATGATCTCACTCTTCATGGGTGGCGGCGTCAGCCATGTAGACACGTTCGATCCGAAACCGGCCCTGGAAAAGTACGCGGGCAAGCCGCTCTCCGGAAAAGGTGAAGTGGTAGTACGCCAGGGCAACCCCGGTCCGCTGATGCCGGCTGTATTCAAGTTCAAGAAGTACGGCGAGTGCGGCATGGACATCTCTGAGATCTTCCCGCGCATGGCCGAACACGCCGACGACCTGGCGCTGCTGCGCTCAGTCCAAAGCAAATCGAACGATCACGTGCAGGCGCAATACGCCATGACCACCGGCAAGGTACTGATGGGCTTCCCGAGCATCGGCTCGTGGATCACGTATGGCCTAGGCTCGGAGAATCAAAACCTGCCGGCCTTCGTGGTAATTTACGACGCGCGCGGCGGCCCCTTCGGCGGCCCGTCCAATTGGACAGCGGGATTCATGCCCGCCGCCTACCAGGGAACGGTGTTCCGCGCCAGCGGCAGCCCCATCATCGATCTGAAACCGCCGGAGGAAGTGCGGCCCGAACAACAGCGCGCCCGTCTCGATTTGCTAGGCAAGCTGAACGAGATGGACATGCAAAAGTACCCCGGCAGTTCCGAGCTAGCCGCAAGAATCACGTCGTATGAGCTGGCCTACCGCATGCAAGGATGCGCCCCCGAAGCCGTTGACCTAACCAAGGAAAGTCCCGCCACGCGAAAGCTCTACGGCCTGGATAATCCGGTAACCGAACCCTTCG
>JANXXV010000808.1 GCA_025350445.1 Bryobacteraceae bacterium
ACCCGGATCGTTTTCTACTCCAATGCGGGGCACCGCAGTTTAGAAGTTGCCTCCTACTTCATGGCATACGGCTTCACCAACGTGCGCAACATGGCTGGCGGCCTGGAAGCCTGGTCAGGGGAGTTGCAGGACTTGAACGTACCACCACTCACGGCGGAAGTGTCAGCGATAAACGCTCGCTAGATGGTTCGATTCGGTGTAGTGGGCATGGGGCACATTTCGCGGAAGGCCATCGTGCCCGCCTTCGCAAATACGCGAAATGCGGAATTGGCCGCCGTCTTCTCGGGTGACGCCAAGAAGAGGGAAGAGTGCAACGGTTTCTCCTATGAGGATTTCGAGAAAGGCCTGGCCGACCGCCGGATTGACGCCGTCTTCATCGCGGCGCCCAATCACATGCACCGCGAATTTGCAGTGCGCGCCTCGCGTGCCGGGGTTCATGTTCTATGCGAGAAGCCGCTGGCGGCCTCAGCAGCCGATTGTGAAGCCATGATCGAGGCTTCCAGTAAAGCCGGAGTCAAATTGATGGTCGCCTACCGGCATCACTTCGGTGCCGCCCATCGCGATGCCATGAATATGGCCCATACCGGGCGTCTGGGTGACCTCCGCTCGTTCCATTCCTGCTTCGTGGTCCAGGTGCATTTGCACAACATCCGCACCGTGCGTGCCGCCGGGGGTGGCACACTGCCGGATCTGGGAGTCTATTGCATCAATACCGCCAGGCAACTATTCCAGGCCGACCCCATCCACGTTACCGGGTTCGCAACAACACGGGACGACGATCCGCGCTTTGCGGAAGTGGAAGAGATGTTCACCGCGGTGTTGGGATTTGCCGGTCCCCGCATCGCCACCTTCACCTGTGGCTTCGGATCGGCACGGTATATGACGTACGACATTCTGGGAACCAGCGGGACCCTGGATCTGGATCCCGCCTATGACTACGCGGGCGACATTCGCTCTGAGCTGATCCTGGACGGCAAGCGCGAGACCCGCATCTTCCCGCGCGAAGACCAGTTCGCGGCACAGATCGATTATTTTGCGGAGTGTGTGCGCGATGGCCGCGATCCCGCGCAATCCGGTGCTCAGGCGCTAACCGATGTGCGCATCATCGAACAACTCTACCGGTCAAGTCTGTGAACGGAAAGATGCTGCTGCGCCTCTCAGCCGCCAATCGGGAGAATGATCGATCATTCCCCGGCTCATCCACTGGGCGCCAGCCGGTGCACACCGTTTACGGCGGCGCTCATTTATTCAAAGCGGGCATCGCCGCGAAGCTAGGCGCTCATGCGCTGAAGACCCTGGAATTGTATGCCCCGGACGCAGCTTCGCTGGGCGTCAGCGCTGAGGTCTATCGAAGAGTGGTAGAGAAACTGCACCGCGAGCCCGTCGAAGATTTCCGCATCGATTTTGAGGACGGTTACGGCCATCGCTCCGGCGCCGAAGAAGATAGCCACGCCGCGCAAGCCGCAAAAGAGCTGGCGCGCGGATCTGGAACGCCCTTCATCGGCATTCGCATCAAACCGTTCACCGAAGCATTGCGCGAGCGCAGCATGCGGACCCTCGACATTTTCATGAACGCGCTGGGTCGTCCGCCTGACGGTTTTGTCGTAACCCTGCCGAAGGTGACGATTCCCGAGCAAGTCGCAGCGTTGGCGTACCTGCTCAAAAGTTACGAGCACGCGCACAACTTCCCCAGTGGCACGATGAAAATAGAACTGATGATCGAAACAACCCAGTCGATTATCGACAAGCACGGCCGCTTCGCGATCCCAGCCTTGCTCGACGCCGCGGAGGGCCGCTGCCGCGGTCTTCACTTCGGCGTCTACGATTACACGGCGGAATGCAATATCATCGCGGAGCATCAAAGCATGGGGCATCCGGCGTGCGATTTCGCGCGCCACGCGATGCAGGTCTGCACAGCCGCGCGCGGAGTTTCCATCTCCGATGGCGCAACAAATGTTTTACCGGCGGGTTCTGACGCAGCCGCAATCCGCCAGGCCATGAAACTTCACTTCAGTGATGTGCAACGGTCGCTGCGCAATGGCATCTACCAAGGTTGGGACCTGCACCCCGGCCAGTTGCCAACGCGATATGCGGCTGTCTTCTCCTTCTTCCTCGACGGCCTTGCAGAAGCGGCGGCGCGACTGCGTAACTTTACCGGCACAGCGGCGCAGGCAACTCTGGCGGGAAATGTTTTCGACGACGCCGCCACCGGACAAGGACTGTTGAACTTCTTCCTGCGCGGATACAACTGCGGCGCTCTTACTGAACAGGAAGCTCTGTCCTCCGGTCTCACCTTGGAAGAACTCCGTGGAAAGTCCTTCCTCAAAATTGTGCACAATCGTCTGGTATGAAGTTTTCCGGCCGCCTGCATTGGGATCTAACACCAAACCGCCTCACCGAATTGCTCAAGGCAAAACGCGCCGCTGGCGAAACCATTCTTGATCTTACGGAATCGAATCCAACGGCAGCCGGCTTCGACTATCCGTCAGAGCAAATCCTCTCCGCCTTCGCCGACCCTCGAAATCTAATCTACGAGCCTTCGGCCCAAGGTCTGCTCTCCGCCCGCCAAGCCATCGGCCCGCATCCGGAGCGGCTGCTGCTCACCGCCAGCACCAGTGAGGCCTACGCATATCTGTTCAAGCTGTTAACCGATCCCGGCGATGAAGTCCTGGTACCGCGGCCGTCTTACCCGCTCTTTGAATTCCTCGCCACTCTCGAATCGGTTCGCGTGGTGCAGTATCCGCTGTTCTATCACGAAGGCTGGTCGATTGATATGGAGGCGCTCGCCTCCGCCGTCACCAGCCGCACACGCGCGGTCGTGCTGGTGAATCCAAACAATCCCACCGGATCCTACCTGAAGCGCAATGAACTACAACAGTTGCTAGGCATTTGCGGTCGTCATGGCCTGGCTATCATCTCAGACGAAGTATTCGCCGATTATGCCTTCCAGCCGGACCCGGAACGAGTGGCTACTCTCGAAAAGGCAGAGAAAGTGCTGACGTTTTCGATGAGCGGTCTTTCCAAAGTTTGCGGATTGCCTCAACTCAAGCTGGGCTGGATTCGCGCGAACGGACCGTGCGCGGACGAGGCGATGGAGCGGCTGGAATTGATAGCGGATACATTCCTATCCGTTGCGACGCCGGTCCAACACGCGCTGCCGCAACTGCTCGCCGCGGGAAGGGCGGTGCGGGACCAGATCCGCGCCCGCACGAAAGCCAATCTCGCACTTCTTCAGCGCCACCTGCACGTGGAAGGAGGTTGGTATGCCACCGTTCGAGTGCCGCGCACGCAGAGCGAAGAAGAATGGGTTCTGTACCTGCTCAATGAGCACAACATTCTGGTTCAACCCGGCTACTTCTACGATTTTGACTCGGAAGCGTATCTGATTCTCAGCTTGCTGACGCCGCCCGAAACATTTCGGCTGGCGATACCAAATCTTCCAATCTAGTTCTTGGATCGCGCCGGTTCTGGTTGGCGAAGGCCAATTTCGCGGAACAGGTCCGTGGACCAGTGCAGCGCTTGCAAATAGCTGGAAGCCACCGCGGCCACTTCTATTCTGAGTATCAGCGCGAGTTCCGCTACGGCATTCCAATCCGCCGCTTCGTATTTCTGGACCAGCCGCAAAATCAGGTCGAAGGAATTGCCGGGTTTCGCGTCGCCCAGCAGCGCCTCCGTTATGGGTGAACTTAGATGCATTTCGCCGATGATTTGGGCCAGTGGCCGGTTAATCATGGCATCCAGCAGGGAAAACATCCCCATCAACGCCGAGTCGGCGGTGGATGCCGCCGGTCTTGCCTCTGCTGCAAGCAGTTCGCAGAATCTTGCCCGTACCATCGCTTGCATCACGATCTCATTCGGTTTGTCCTCGGCTAAGGCCGGCAGAGTCGCCAGGGAAATCCATTTCCGCGTTTCGCGTTCGCCCAGAATCATCAGTGCCTGGCGGATGGAATTTACAGTATTCGAGCTAGCGATGGCAGCGGAGTTTACGTAGCGAATCACGCGGTAGGAAAACGACACATCGTTTGAGATCAGCTTTTCCAGACGCACGAAATCCAAATCGTGCTGCTGCAACTGCGCAAGCAATTTCAGATGGTTGGTCTTAAATCCCGGCACCTGCCGGCCTTTCATGATCACCGGCTTGGCGAAGAAATAGCCCTGAAAATAGTCGTATCCAGCGTCGAGCGACCACTCGAACTCCTCGTGAGTCTCCACTTTCTCGGCCAGCATCTTAATGCCGCGCGATCCGTACTTGGCGATCATCTCGGTTTGCTCCGCCCGCGACGAAATTCGAATATCTACTTTGATAATCTCCGCCAGTTCAGTCAGCGGCTCGAAACGCGGCTCGCAGACAAAATCATCCAATGCCACCAGATAGCCTTGGGCGCGCAGATTGCGGCACGCCTCCAATACTTCCGAATCCGGTTCCACCGTTTCCAGGACTTCGATCACCACACTTTGGCTCGGAAGCATGGTGCTCCAGTCGCCTACCAGAAGGTTCCGTCCGAAGTTAATGAAGCCCCGCTTCCCGCCGAGAAGATTATCCAGTCCGATTGAGAATAACGAGTTCGCGATTACTTGCGAGGTCGCGAGACTCTCTTCAGACCCATCGTACGCATTGCTGCCCGAAGACCGGAACAGCAATTCATACCCGTAGACGTTTTGCCGGCGGTCGAAAATTGCCTGCCGGGCTAGGAAATTATCCATACCCCTCTCATCGGCCTCAAGCGGAAACTTATTAGCCGGGTGCGGCGCAGGTTCAGCTATACTGACCATTCGGTCCCGGATTCCCATAAATGGAGCAACAGCAACATAGGTGACCCCAGGGATATCCTCCCAAGGAAGATGCTGACGCGATTGGCAAACAAACCAGCTGCCATACGCCTTTCGTCGATGCCATATTGCATCAGCTACGGCACGCAGTGAAATTGTTGGTGTTCTTCCGTTTTATTCTCAAAGCCGGCAAATGCTCAACCATACCCAATATCAACGACCATCCCGCCCTCTCGAACTGGTGATATTCGATTGCGATGGCGTCCTGGTCGACAGCGAATCACTTGGATGCAGCACCTTAATTGAGCTCGCCGCCGAATACGGTGTCACCTTCGGCCTCGCCGAAGCCCTGCACCTCTTCCGTGGCCGCAAGATGTCCGTTTGTATCGCTGAAATCGAAAGACGCCGCGGCGCCTCCGTTCCGGAAACATTCATCCCGACCGTACGTGCCCGTATGGCCGATACCTTTCGCCGCGAACTGCGTGCCGTCGATGGCGTTCGAGCCGCGCTCGAATCCATAAGTCTGCCGTTCTGCGTAGCCTCCAGTGGACCGCCGGAGAAAATACGGCTCTCGCTCGAAATCACCGGACTTCTGCCTCTTTTTGCCAACAAAATATTCAGCGCCTACCAGGTGGGAAGCTGGAAGCCAAATCCGGGGCTTTTTCTGCACGCCGCCGGCGCCATGGGTGTCGATCCGGAGGCGTGCGCCGTGATTGAGGATAGCCTGCCCGGAGTACAGGCAGGCATTGCCGCGGGAATGCAGGTCTATGCCTACACACCCCCGGGGGACCCGCTTATGCTCTCGCGCGAAGGCGCAATCGCCTTCCATTCCATGCCGGACCTGCCTGCCTACTTACGCGGCTCGCTCGACGGCGGCACTAAGCCCTTCAACCGCATATAAGTAACCATATTTCCGTAATGCTCGAAGTTATGCGCCGTGTTGAACGCCAAGATGTTCAGCCGTGTGCGTTCTCCGTTGCCGAACTTCAGCACTTCCGCCGCATTGGCGTCCGTCAACGCCGCATACGCCTTATCGCAATAGGCAAACGCTTCCTGCACCGCCTTCACCAATTCCTCTTTGGTCGACTTGGACTTCTCAATTCCCAGCGCCGGATTCTTCTCACCCAGCGCAGCCGAGCAGAAAGTGTATTGCGCGTCGGCCACATGGCCCAGCAGTTGCGCGAACGAGCGCACCTCCGGAACCGGCTTGTAGGCGAAGTTCAGATCCGGCATCTTCTCCGCCGACCGCTGAATCACCCCTTTCACCTGATTCTGATAGGCGGTTGCGCCACCCGCCAACGTCTTCAGATCCGGCGCCTGCGCCATCGCTCCCGAAACCAGAATCATACCCAGCAAAGCTGTTTTCATTCCCACTTCCTCCAGTGAATTGTGACTACCGCAGAGCGTCATCCTCGATGCCGCCGTTAGTCTTCCATGGTACAGGATACGGGTATCCGTCATCCTTAGCCCGAACCAATTACGTCCGCGCGCGGCGGGGCGCGCCGCAGCCGGCGTAAGGTCCCGCCGAAAACGACGGATACGATTCTCCGCCGGAGATCCCTCTTTGGATGCTCCGAAACCCGCCGCTGTTTATCATGAAACCCGGAGCGAAGATCGTCATCGTGGCTGTTGGCTCAGTATTTCTTACTGCCGCGGCTGCCTTGCTGATTCAGTGATCGGTAATCCGCGGACAAGGCATTGAGATGACTCGCGACGCCATGCGCGCTACTATTTTGAGTGCCGGGAATACCCGCCGTTCCGTCTCGGCTATGCGCAGTGCGCGGATGTTCGACGACGGCAAGCTCAAAGCTGCCGCCGCCGGAGTGGCCGACTACACCAAGACCAGTCTTTACAAGACCGTGCCCGTAGTGGCAGCCTGGGAGTCCATCGCTGACGTTGCCTCCAAGGAAGGTTACGAATTCCGCGTGCCGGCCCGCAATCCGCGGAATCCGAAGAACGCCCCGCGTCCTGACGAGGAACGACTTCTGAATTTGATGGAAAACGGCAAACTGCCGGAATATTTCGCCATGGACGAGCCGGCGAACGAGATATTCTATGCGCCGCCCATCGCCCTTAGTGCCGACTATCTGCTCTGTCACGGCGACCCATCGGCCAGCCCCGCCGGAAACGGAGAAGATATGCGCGGCTTTCCCGTGGAGAGCTGGCGTGACGGCGACCGGCATGGAATATTCCCGCTGCGCTCGAAACTGGACCGCGTGGACTCGGTGGTGAGAGCCGGCATTCGTCCGACCGCTTTGTGGCTCCTCCCCTTGTCGTTCTGCGTCGGGCTGGGAGTCTTTTTCCTGATATCGAAGATCAGCAACAGACTGGCGGCGATCATTCAATCGATCTCGGATGGTTCAGGACAACTCACCAGCGCCGTAGTCCAGATCGCAGCATCCAGCCAAGCCCCCGCGCAAGGCTCATCCCGGCCGGCCGCATCCCTCGAAGAGACTTCCGCGGCAAGTGAACAGATCGCCTGCATGATCAACAAGAACGCCGGTAACTCGCGTTCGGCGGCGGTGGAAATGGACGGCGGAACCCCGGTCCGCGCGGGCCGCTCCGGCCGGCTTGCTGCCCAAAGCTTCGCCATGTCCCACTGGCAAAATGCTATGAATACCCGCCGGAGCGCAAACTCACACCCACCGTCATCCCCACGGGCTCGACTGCGAAGACCCCGTTAGCATGCCTCCGGTATACCGCCTCCTACCCCCGGGATTAGTCGCGCCAAGAAAAGGTGTAGAATCTCTTAAGATTCACCTGCGACGCTAAAGACAAAGCCCGATTGGGTCGATGCTTACTACTGAAGCGGCTGTGGAGTACCATAAAGTTTCGACATTTGCGGTGATCGCCGGGGCGAATCCTGCGGCAAAGAGGAATAATGCAACAAACAGGAGACAAAATGAGATTGACGAACCTGCCTTGCTGGTCCAGACTTTTCGCGATGGCGGCGCTGATATCTTTAGGAATCGTGACGCATGGCGTGGCAACAGCCCAAAGGCCCTCTATCCAGGTTAGCGGGTCCGGAGCCGGCCGTTCCCCGGTTTCCACACAACAGGTTGGCGCGCGCATTCCCGCCGTCCAGGCCCCCGGTCAATTCAAAGCGTGGGAAGGGTTTACTACCACCAACTACCTGAATACCGAGCAGTATGTCTTCACACCTCCCATAGCGTCCTCCGCGGCAGGTCCCGTCAACATCATCAACATCGTGAATCGCCGGATCTCGATTTACGACAACCCGAATGCGATTGTTCCCCTGAGCCCTAGCGGAACCAGAATTCCGCAGGTCCTCAGCCCTACCACGTTTGTGCCCACCAGTGAGGCGTTGCTTGACGCATGGCTGGGAGAAGCGGTCTTGAATCAGCTCTGTCCCACTGGGCGCGATAGCAATATCAGCTGCCTGGTTGACAACGCGAGCGTCCGTTACGACCAGATGCACGGACGCTTCCTGGTCTTGATGACCGTGACGGATACCGGCGTTGAAACGCTCGGAAACATTGTCACCAAGCCCAGAAAGGCCAGTTGGGTGCTGTTGATTTCGAAATTCAGCCAGTTCTCGGTGCTCGGTACGCCTGGGAGTTCGGATGTGTTTATCACTCCTACGCCGCCCATTGGATCCACCAGCGGCGTTAACATCGCCAATTGGAGCGTCTACTATGGCAACGCGCTGAACGCTCTTGGCGCCGATGGTTTTGGCAACGTGACCACCACCAACACAACCGCGGGCGGACCCGGACCGGGAAACATTAACTCTCTCCCCGGTATCGTTCCAGTGAATACCACGGTTGGGCACGATGCGATTTTTGATTGCCGCGCGGGCAGTACAACGGCCGCGGTGGGTCCCATTCAGGTGGCGGTAAGCGATCCGCTCCCCACTAAGGTCTGCTACTTCCCAACCAGCGCCCGCCTTGGTATCGACAACGACAACATCATCATCACTTCTTCGGTTGTCAATGTGAACTACTTCATTCCGGCCGCGCCAACCCCGGTGCCGATTGCCACTTTTGCCGGCACGCGGGTTCGAGTCATCAAGAAAGGCGGCGGCGCACCCGGAGTGGCCGGCGGGCTCTACCAGGAATCGCTGGTGGGCACGGGAATGGTTCCGGCGAATCAGTTTGCCGCGACGCCGGCCTTGAAAGTGGTGGGCGACTATTATGATCTGTTCGCCAGCCCGACCCTCGATAACCTGCCTTACACCATATTTGCCGGCACGGTGGCATTTTCCCCATACACACTAGCGCCCATCGTGACGCCTTTGAACCCCGGTCAGGCTCCTTTCTGCGAACCGGCCCGTGTGCGCGGCCGCGCCTCCGCCAGCTACACTAATTCCCTCGTTCCAGCCGGTCATTCCTCGCAGTCTTACGTGGAGTGCGTGGTCTCTACGCAGAATCCAGCCGGCACGGGCAATCCCGACATACCGCAGAACATCGTTTATGTCCAACCAATCGTCTACACTCCGATAAATCCCATCAATCTCCCGGCAAACACGAACGGAACCATTCCGTTCTGGGTGTCGCTGGTAGGTAACGGAACCACCGGCGCAGCCGGAATGCAGACGGCCTTTGTCGAGCCATTCGTCAATCCAAGCGTCGTTCCGCAGGGCAACTATCTTGGAACTGTGGGCGGACCCAGCGGCGCCGCTCCGCGTTTCAACGTCGGTGACGATCGCGTCCACGAACTCGTATTCCGCGAAGGTCACCTTTATAATGCGCGTGTGGCTGGCCTGGTGACCACCGCCATCGTTACCCCGATGACCGGAAATCTTTTAGGGGAGGCAGTGGACAGCGGCGGAAGCGACAACGGCGGAGTGCAGCAATTCGGTCCCGCGTCTGATACCTTCCAGGTGAACGGGAATCCTCTCGGCACGACCGTCTTCTACGACGTGATCCAGAAACTGACGGCCGGCCCGGCCGGGGCTATCGTCAATCCGGTGCTGCTCTCCAAGTGGACCAACACCAACGCCTACGCTCCTATGTATGACGTACCCTCGAACGTCGCCACCCAGGGACAGACTTCCCCCATCAACGTATTCCCCTGGCTTGAGAAGCTGTTCGTGGCAACCACCTATCCGCAGCTTACCGCCTCGGACCCGCGTGCAAATACGGGTACCCAGGGCTTCATCGCCGGGAACAACATCAGTACCTGCGTAGCCAGTAACGTGACTCCAAATATCATTGGCGGTATATCCACGTCCACTCTTGGCTTCCCCGGTCTCTACGACATGCGCTGCGGAAATGATGTTTTCGACAATCGCCAGAACTTCCGCGATCCTATTACCGGTCAGTTGGTGATCAACATTCCGAACAATCCGCTGCTGCTCCCCATCACGCCGGGCATTCGCGGAGGCGCCAGTACCGATCCAAACAACGGTAGCCTCTGGAACTTCGGTCTCTACGCAACCCACCGCTTCGGCGGCGTCGGCAACGGGGGCCAGCTTGGGTCCTACATCGCCAACTATGACCTGAGTTTCCCCACCAGTGATCCTTACGGTAACAACACCACCCTTTTCGCCGATTGTAATTCGCTGGCCACCTGTCCCTTCTTCGTACAGGTACAGACGGCGTCCCAACTAGGTCTGGTAACAGCCAAGGCCGACGGCACGGTTGGGCTAAACGATCAGGTTACCCGCAGGGAAATGGCGAAACTCGTCATTCTTTCCATGATGGATGAACTGGCGATTACCGACTACTTGAACGCCACCGGAGGGTGCACCACCAGCTTTGCCGACGTCGCTGCCGGTTGCGCGGGCGGTCAGCCGGTACCCGCGGTTACCAATACATCGGGCGCGGCCAGCGGATGGAGGTACATCGAAACCTTGCGCCGCAGGAAAATCACCACTGGTTGTCTGGTCAACGATGCTATCGCCAATTTCTGCCCCGATTCCTTCCTTACCAGAGGGCAGATGGCAGTATTTATAATCCGCGCCAAGCTAAGTAACGTTTATCCTTCGGTGATTTCCGGCTGCCCCGGCATCAATGGCCCGGCCTGTCCGGGAATCGTCGCCGGAGATGGTTTCGGTGTCACTGTCGGAACAACCCCGTACTTTACCGATGTCCCGGCCAGCAATCCGTTCTTCCTCTACATCCAGAAGATGTACGAATTGCGCATCAGCAACGGAACCGCTCCTGTTCCGTCGGTGCCGCTCTACAACGATCAGCAGACCCTGCCGCGAGGCCAACTGCTAACCTTTATCGTCCGGGCGTTCTTCTTCTAATTCTCCGCCCGGCGAATCCTGCTTGACTAAAAGAGCCCCCGGGAACGGGGGCTCTTTCCTTTTTGCGCATCTGTCCGGATCAATGGGACAATAAAGGTTCGTAGCGGAGGTGTTCCGGATGGGTGTACCTGTCTCACAGATGTGGACAGTAGCGACGTACGTGCTGAAGCAGAAGCTCGCGGGGCGCCGCCAATACCCCTTGGTGCTCATGCTCGAGCCGCTCTTCCGCTGCAATCTCGCGTGCGCTGGTTGCGGCAAGATCCAATACCCGGCCCACATTCTAAAGAAGAACCTCTCCCCGGAACAGTGCTTTCAGGCCGTAGACGAATGCGGCGCGCCCATGGTCTCCATCCCCGGCGGAGAGCCCCTGATGCATCCGCAAATCAAGGAAATCGTCGAAGGACTCGTCGCACGTAAAAAGTATATCTATCTTTGCACCAACGCGCTGCTGCTCAAAGAAAAAATCGGCCTGTTCCAGCCCAGCAAATATCTCACTTTCTCCGTCCACATGGACGGCCGGAAAGAGCATCACGACCTTTCCGTCTGCAAGGAAGGGGGTTACGAAATAGCGGTAGAGGGAATCCAGGAAGCCACGTTTTTCGATGGTGCCGACCCCCAGAGCCTCCGCGATTTCTTCGACGACATGATGCACCTCGGCGTCGAAGGCATGATGCTCTCTCCCGGCTATTCCTACGACAAGGCGCCAGACCAGCAGCACTTCATGGGACGCGCCCGCACCCGCCGCCTCTTCCATGCCGCTCTCTCAAACCGCAAACCGGAGTGGAAATTCAATCTCTCTCCTCTCTTTCTGGAATTCCTGATGGGCAAGCGCACCTTCACCTGCACCCCGTGGGGCATGCCGACCTACAACCTCTTCGGTTGGCAAAAACCCTGTTACCTACTGCAGGACGGCTACGCCGAAACTTTTGCCGAATTGATGGCCGGCACCGATTGGGACCGCTACGGCACCGAATCGGGCAACCCGAAGTGCGCCAATTGCATGGTGCATAGCGGCTACGAGGCCTCAGCCGTGCACGCGACGTTTAATTCCCTAAGCGGCTTTCTGGCGACGGTGCGCGGGACGCTATTTTCGAAATACCCCAGCGCCGAAGCACAGGCTGCGCTAAGCCAGCCGGTGAAGCCCGTGCACCCGGCCGGGCTGGTCCAATTAAGCGCTAACAATCCACAGCCGTGACCCCCATCAATCCCGACGAAGCCGAAATAGCTGAAGGCGCGGTCCGCGAAAATCTGCAAGGCCTGGTCTGGCATTCCGCTACAGACGAAGAACTCCGCACCGGCCTCGAAAAGGCATTCGATTACCGCGGCGATGTCACCATCTCCCTCAAAGACGGGTCGTGCATTGAAGGATATATCTTCGATCGCCAAACCGGCGCAACTCTATCCGATTCCCGAGTCCGCTTGTTCCCCAAAGACCAGGACCGGAAGATCGCCATCTCCTACGCCGATATAGCCGGCCTCACCTTCAGCGGACGCGATACCGCAGCCGGCAAAAGCTGGGAAGCCTGGGTCAAGAAATACTGGGAAAAGAAAGCCGCCGGCGAAAAACAAATCGAGTTGAAGCCCGAAGCACTGGATTAACCTCAACTGCCGCCAGGACGGCGGGCGCGCTCGCCCGCGCGGAGGCCCCTGCCTCCGCTGCCGCCCAAGTCTCCACTCTTCACCGTATTTCCAATCGAAATCCATCGCCGGCAAACGCATCAAACGGTCGAAGGCCCTTGCCCGGCGTCTTGTCACGATGACCGATCCCGCCCCGCACTACCGTAACAACCGCATCCGCATGTTCGAAGTAACAAAATCAGCAGCGTCGGCCTGAACAAAATGCCCGGCCTTCGGCACCGTCATAAGCGTCAAGTCTCTCTCCAAATACTCCAGGTATTGTTCAACGCCGGAGCCAATAACGCCGTATCCTTCAGCCCATGAAGCACCAAAACCGGGCACTGCACTTTCTTGACCGGTGAAGCGTCCTCAACATAAGGCTCCCGAGGGTAATTCGCTTTGTAGTAGTTCAACATCGCCTTGATGTCAGACCGCCCGAAGGCCTCCAAATACTTCGGCCGCGCCTCCGCATCCTTGACCCGCCCGGCAAGCGCTTCCGCGGACAAAGCTTTCTCAGCCCCCTCGGTCTGGAACCGCCGTGCATAAGCACTGTTCTTCCGTTGCTCCGGATTGTGCGCCAGTTCCCGGCCCAGCGCCCGCGGGTGCGGCAGATTCAGAATGATTAGCCGCTCCACAAATTGCGGAGCGTTCATCGCCAGAGTCCAAGCCACGGCGCCACCCCAATCGTGCCCCACAATGACGGCTTTCTCTTTCCCCAGGTGCCTGATCACCGCGATCACATCACCAACCAGCAACTGCATTTCATAATTCGAAACACCTTCCGGCTTGTCGCTCAAATTGTATCCGCGCTGGTCAATGGCCACCACCTGAAACTTATCTTCCAGCCCCTCCATCTGTCGCCGCCATGTGTACCAGTAGTCCGGAAAACCGTGGATCATCACAATCAACGGACCGGATCCCACCGAAGCATAATGAATCTGCACGCCGCCCGAGTCGGCATACCCATGCTTCACGCGCGATTCCAGATCAGCCGCATCAGCGTTGCACGCCGAAAGAAAGCTCAGCAACAACAGGAAAAAGGTCTTCATTTTACAAGTGCCTCCGTCCGCGCCGCGAGCCGCCCGTCCTCATGGCAGGTCTGGCAAGTCAATGAGCTGCGCCCTACAGATTCCGGCCGCGCCTTCCAAGCCCTTGCACGAGACCCATACGGAGTCCCCGGCATTAACACCATAATCTGTTCCAGATACCGTGAACTTTCCTCCGCGCGGCCAGTGCGTTGCGCGCTCTGCGCAAGGCCCGAGAGCAATTCGCCTTTGATATGGAGCGGCAGTTTGTCCACCATGCTACCTTGCGCCTTCCACATCGCGTTGTAGGAATCGTAAGCGGTCGAATACGATGCGCCCCGATACCGTTCCGGTAGCCGGTCGCCCAACAAAATCAACGATGCCCCAGTGACCGCCGCAACTCCAAGATCCTCCAGGTCCGCGGCGCGCCTTGCTTCCGAAAACAGCTCCAACGCCCGCTTGTATTGAAGCTCGAACTCGTCGTCACGCTTTGCCTCGAAGGCAACCACCGACCGGTAGAGCGCGATCCCGCCCTGCCAGGCAAGAAGCGGCGCCATGGCTTTCGGCCTCTCGGTCAACAGCAGATCCACATTCTTCTCCCCGCGTGCCGGCCGGTCCGGATCGTTGGTCAGGATGCCCGCGAAAATATCCTCGCGCACCAAGGTGTGAACCTAAAAACGGCAGTTGACTGGCGGCAATTCGGTCAACGTCTTGCGTATCAAGCCGATGCGAGAAAAGCAGTTGTCACCAGATTGGTGAGGTGCGGAGCAGTTGCTTTTCGTTACCGCTCGCTGACGCGCGCGGCTCGG
>JANXXV010000286.1 GCA_025350445.1 Bryobacteraceae bacterium
ATCAATGAATAACTTACGATGTAGCACTGTAGAAGATGAGTCTAACTTGTCTGCCACGGCACTGATCTTCGTGTATCAAAGCGACGATTCCCGACCGTCCATAGCCCCTCCGCACGCTCAGAGGGCATCGACGATTCATCGGGAAGGCCCCACTTGAGCGAGCGCCAGCTCGATCAAGTGGGGCTGAATTTACAGACGACCCGGAATCGGCCCCGCCCATCACTCAATCCATTAGAACCGTGGGCGGAAATGAGCGGCCTCGCCAGCCAGGAGCCCGCCCCCCGCCGCCTAACAGCACTTAGCCCGCATATACTTCTCCCTCAACCGCTCCTCGCTAAACTTCCGCCATTCCGCCCCCGAATGCTCCACCCCATGCGCCGTCAAATGCCGCGCATACGCATTCTGATCCGACAACTCCCGCAGCAACCCAACAAACAAACCCCAAGCCCGCCTCATAACTCCTCCGCCTGCAGCCGCGTCAGCACGAACGGCGTCTCCGACACCCGCTTCTCCCGAGTCCCATTCAGAATCCCAACCCACACCCGCACCGAATCGATCAACACCGTCGCCACCAGCACCATCAACACGCCCGTCACCACTGCGTCCAGCTTCGCATTGAAAATCTGCGTCTGCGTCGCCGCAATATCCGCCGCCACAACCTTCCCCGCATGCAGCGCGCTCTGCAACTGGTCCACCTGGGCCAGGAAACCAATTCTCGGCAGCTCCGAAAACAGCTTCTGATATCCAGCCGTGAACGTCACAATCAACAGCCAAGACAGCGGCGCGCAAGTGATCCACATATATTTCGCCCCGTGCATCTTGATCAGAATCGTAGTCGCCACGCACAGCGCAATCGCCGCCAGCAACTGGTTAGCAATTCCAAACAGCGGCCACAGTGAATTGATCCCTCCCAGCGGATCGATCACGCCCTGATACAGGAAGTACCCCCAGCACGCAACAATCACCGCGCTGGTTCCGATCACTCCCGGCATCCAACTGGTGCGGCCCAGCGGCTTATAAACCTGGCCCAGCAGATCCTGCAGCATGAACCGTCCCACCCGCGTCCCGGCATCGATCACCGTCAGAATAAACAGCGCCTCGAACATAATCGCGAAGTGATACCAGAACCCCAGAATCGCCCGCCCGCCGCCCGTCCCGGCAAAGATGTGGGCCATCCCCAACGCCAGCGAGGGCGCGCCGCCGGTCCGATAGAACAAACTCTTCTCACCCACGTCGGCGGCCAGCGAACTCATCTGCGCCGCCGTCACCGGATAGCCCCACGACGTAACCGTAGCCACCGCCGCCTCCGCCGTGCCTCCCACAATGCCCGCGGGCGAATTGACGGCGAAGAAAACGCCCGGCTGCAAAGAACACGCCGCAATCAGCGCCATAATCGCCACGAAGCTCTCCAGCAGCATCGACCCGTAACCCACCGGCCAGGCGTTCTTCTCCCGCGCGATCATCTTCGGCGTGGTGCCCGATGAGATCAACGCATGAAACCCTGAGATCGCGCCGCACGCAATCGTGATGAAGCAAAACGGAAAGATCTTCCCCGCGAAGATTGGACCCGTCCCATCCACAAACCGCGTGAACGCCGGCAACTCCAGTTGCGGACGTACCGCCAGAATTCCGAGGGCCAGCATCATCACCACGCCCAATTTCACAAACGTGCTCAAGTAATCGCGCGGCGCCAGCAACAGCCAGACCGGCAGCGCGCTGGCCAGAAAGCCGTAAAGAATCACCGCGATCGCCAGCGCAATTCCCGACAGCGTAAACACCGGCGCCAGCTCCGCCGAATGCGATACCCATTCGCCGGCGAAAATGCTGCACAACACCAGCACGAAGCCAATCGCCGACACTTCCAGCACTTTGCCCGGCCGCCAATATCGCAGATACAATCCCATGAACACCGCAATCGGCATGCTCGCCGCAATCGTGAACGTGCCCCACGGGCTGTCTTTCAATGCGTTCACCACTACTAGTGCCACCACCGCCAGCAGGATAATCATGATCAACAGCACCGTTAGCAACGCGGTAAATCCGCCCACCTTGCCGATCTCTTCCCTCGCCATCGCGCCCAGTGATTTTCCGTCGCGCCGCATGGAACAAAACAGAATGATGAAATCCTGCACCGCGCCGCCCAGCACGCAGCCGATAATGATCCAGAGGGTCCCCGGCAGGTAGCCGAACTGCGCGGCCAGCGTCGGACCCACCAGCGGCCCCGGGCCTGCAATCGCGGCGAAATGATGTCCGAACAGAATCCACTTGTTGGTTGGCTCAAAGTCGTGGCCGTTCCGCAACCGCTCGGCCGGCGTAGCCCGCAGATCGTCCAGCGCCATCACCTTGGCGGCGATGAAGCCCGCGTAGAACCGGTATCCCACCAGGTAGGTGCACACCGCGGCCACCACCAGCCACAGGCTGTTGATCGGCTCCCCCCGCTCAGTGGCGATGTATCCCAGGCATAAAGCCGCCACTGCCGCGACCGCGAACCACATCAAACGATGGAAAATCCTCATGGAAGTGCATTTTAGCAGCAGCGCATGGTTATGATAGGAAACAGGAGAAACAATGAACTCTATGCTGGTCCCAATGGTGGTCGAGCAGACATCCCGCGGTGAGCGCGCCTACGACATTTACTCGAGGCTATTGAGGGAGAACATTATCTTTCTTGGCACGGCGATCGACGACAATGTCGCGAATCTGATCATGGCGCAGATGCTATTTCTGGCCGCCGAAGATCCGGAGAAAGACATTTCTCTGTACATCAACTCGCCGGGCGGATCGATCACGGCGGGCCTTGCCATCCTGGATACCATGCGCCTGGTTGAGCCCGACGTCGTTACATATTGCATCGGTCAGGCGGCCTCCATGGCCGCCGTGCTTTTGGCTGCCGGTGCGAAAGGAAAACGTTACAGCCTGCCCCATTCGCGTATCCTCATTCACCAGCCATCCATGAGCGGCCTCGCCGGACAGGCCGCCGACATCGACATCTATGCCCGTGAAATCCTGCGCATGCGGGAGGTTTTGAACGACATTCTCGCCAAATGCTGCGGCCAGCCGGTCGAGAAGGTGGCTCGCGACGTTGATCGCGACTACATCATGGACCCCGGTCAGGCCCTCGAATACGGCATGATCGACCGCATCATCTCCAGCCGTGAATTAACTCCCGTCCCCAAGCTGTAATCCTCATCGGGCCGGAGGCTCTTGTAGCCGCCGGCCCCGCACTCATGAATCTGCCGCTCCATCTGCTGCCCGCCGCTGCCTGGCAAAAAGCCCCGTGGACGGACGCATTCCTCGACATTCTAGGGAACCACCCAGCCGCCTCCCCGATTCAAGACCAGGGTCAAAATGCTATGGGACGACGACTATTTCTATATCGCCGCGGAACTGGATGAACCGCACCACGATTTTGAGGTTTTTATCAATCCCACCGGCGACACCCGCAACTATTTCGAATTCGAAATCAACGCCCTCAACACCCTTGGAAAATCCCAGGCTTGCGCACAGCAGTCCACATAGACGGCACGGTCTATCGAGATATCCTTCCCCTGGGCCGCATCCAAAGGGCGCCGCGGAGTAGCCCGGCCGTTTGCCGGCGGGAAGTACGGAAAACTCCCCGGCTCGAAAGAAGACAACCGGGTCTGGTCCCCACAGGGATCGGCCGTGGTTCGCTTCCAGTCTGATTCTTCACAATGCACAACGAGACTCAAAGCAAACTCTAGTGTAGTGTCCAAGAAATAG
>JANXXV010000815.1 GCA_025350445.1 Bryobacteraceae bacterium
GGCGATGAAGTCCTGATGGAGTACGGCCCAATCTCTATAAATGTGGACACCGTCGTTGGTGACGAACCGTCCGCTGGGAAGAACGCCATTGCCCTGGGTGCCGAGATAATCCGACTTGCCGCTTAGCGTAGGACGCTGCGCAGCTCGCGCCTGCAGAAGGTCTTCGCGGGCCGACGTCGCGTCGCTCAACGCCGAAAGGAGTTGAGGTGCGTATAGCTGCGCCCGCGCCAACGCGTCTTGCAGCGTCAAAGTAAGGGGTGCTGCGGATGGGGTTTGCGCAATAGCGCCAGGGGTCACGTTGGCAGGTGCAACTGCCTGCCCGGAAGCCAGGCCCGCGAGCGCCGCGCCCGCGCAAAAGAATGCAAATATTCGTAGATTCATATAGCGACTTAATATAGTACAACACTGTACCTGAAGAATCCCTGAGAATACGAATTCAGCATTAACTCAGTTTTCTTAGCTACTTTAGTACTTTGATAGGATCATGGCATGCAAGTCCTGGTAGTTGAGGATGAACAGCAGATGGCGGATTTGCTGCGGCGTACTTTAGAGGAAGAGGGTCATCAGGTAATAGTTGTCACAGACGGGAGGGAAGGTCTGGAGATAGCCCGCTGCTCGCCATTCGACGTGATTATACTCGACGTAATGCTGCCCGGCATGAGCGGAATTGCAGTCGCGCGGCAACTGCGCGAATCCCGGGTGCAGACTCCCATACTAATGCTGACCGCTCGGGACGCCCCTTCCGACATCGTCAAAGGTCTGGACTGCGGCGCCGACGATTACCTCACCAAGCCCTTTTCGATCGACATTCTGCTGGCGCGCGTCCGCGCCGTCAGCCGCCGGGGCGCGGTGGCGCGGCCGGTATGGCTCGAAATCGGCGGCGTAAAACTCGATCCCGCCAGCCGCCGTGTCACACGTGACGGGCAGGTTCTGGGGCTGACTCCCCGGGAATACAAACTTCTCGAGTTAATGATGCGAAATCCCGGCCGCGCGATCAGCCGCGACACCATTCTCGAATCGGTGTGGGGGTTCGGCAGCGAGGTAAATGAGAATACCCTCGAAGTCTTCATGCGCCAGTTGCGGCTTAAGGTGGATACCGGCGAACCGAAACTGATTCATACTGTGCGCGGGTTTGGCTACCGCATGCAGGAGCCCTGACGCAAATGCGCACACGCTCCCTGCGTTTTCGCTTAACGATCTGGTACGCGGCCGTGCTCACCGCGGGGTTGGGATTGTTCGGGTCCTTGATCTGGCTCACCATGCGGCACCAGTTGATCAAAGATTTGGACCGCGATTTGGAGGGGCGTGCGAGGCGGTTCGAAAGCTATTACCGCAACGAATCTGCCAGAGCCAAACACATCAACGATGAACTGGAGGAATTTTCTCAGGGCTTGCCGCCCGGCGCTTTTGTCGATTTGCGCGGCCCGCGGGACGTTGCATTCCGCTTTCCGCAGGGTCCGCTGGCGCCGCCGGTGGGCTTCCGCATTCACCATCGCGAATTTGAAGTCAACGGCGAGCGCCTGGAACTGGATGTGGGCGCTCCCCTGGGCGATGTCCGGCACGCCCTGGATCTATTGAGGCTGCTGCTTTGGGGCATGATTCCGGTAGTAATCGCAATCGCCTGCGTGGGCGGCGCGTGGCTGGCCGGACGCGCGTTAAAACCTGTCCAGGCCGTGACCGATGCCGCATTGACCATCAGCATTGAAAATCTCTCGGAGCGCTTGCCGGTACCGGCCACGGGTGACGAGATCGCGCAGCTCGCCGCGGTGCTCAATTCCATGCTGGCCCGTTTGGAGGCGGCGGTGACTACACTCTCGCAGTTCGTCGCGGACGCCTCGCATGAATTGCGCACGCCGCTGGCGGTGATCCGCACTACGGCCGAGCTGGCGCTGCGCCGGGAACGGTCTCCGGAATCGTATCGCGCGTCCCTGCAGGAAGTGGCGGGCGAGTCGGAGCGCATGACGCAGCTGGTCGAAGATCTGCTGGCGTTGGCGCGCAGCGACGCGGGCGCGGTGGAAATGCCCCGCACGGCAATCGACTTGCGCGAGGTGCTCGCCGACGTTTCCGTAGAGATGAACGGTCTTGCAGAAGTGCTGCGGGTCCATGTAAGAACTGTCTTTGGCGAGCAGGCGGCGGTCATCTCCGGCAATCGCCCGGCCCTGCACCGCCTATTCACCGTTTTGCTGGATAATGCGCTTAAATACTCGCGCCCGGGGGGCGACGTCATCCTCACCATGGCTCGCGGGAATGGCGAGATTTGGGTGAATGTCGAAGACTTCGGAGAAGGCATCAGCGAGACCGATCTGCCGCATATTTTCAAGCGCTTCTATCAAGCCGACCGCGCCCGCCACGCCGGCGGCCATGGGCTGGGCTTATCGCTCGCGCAAACCATCGCCAAAGCCCACGGGGCCGAAATCGGCGTTCGCAGTACGCCGGGTAAGGGCACCACCTTCCGGGTGGTCTTTCCGGATCGGGATACAATGGTTGCCGCGGCGAAACTGGCACCGGATGCCGAGGCTCTGGCAGGGTTCTGATGCAACTACTTCAGCCAATCTTCAGCTTGTCCCGCTATCGTATGGCGGGGGTGGCTCCCGTAATGGTCACTCGCACGCACCCTTGAAAGGAGTGCAAGCACATGAAAAAATCTTTGCTCGTTCTGGTTTTGGTGGCGGCGAGTTCGGCATTTGCCGCAGCGCCCACTTACAAAGTTCTCACTAAAATCAAAGTCGGCGGCGGCGCACGATGGGACTATAGTTACCTCGATACCGCCAGCCACCGTCTTTACGTTTCGCACGGGACCCAAACGGAGGTGATCGACACCACCACCGATAAGCTGATAGGCACCATTCCTGGGACTACTGGCGTACATGGCATCGCTATCGCCGCAGACTTCGGCAAAGGCTTCACCAGCGATGGCGGCGACAACGACGTTACCGTCTTCGACCTGAAGACGCTTAAGGTTCTGAGCAAGGTGAAAACCGGCCAGAATCCCGACGCGATCATCTATGAGCCGGTTTCTAAGCGCGTTTTTACCTTTAACGGGAAAAGCTCCGATTCAACGGCCATCGACGCGAAGACGGGCGATGTAATCACGGCATCTATCCCCGTCGGCGGGAAGCCGGAGTTCGCCCAAGTTGACGGAAAAGGTCATATTTACGTCAATATCGAGGACAAAAACGAGATCATCGAAGTGGACGCAAAGAACGCGCTGGTTACCAAACGCTACTCCATCGCGCCCTGCGATAGTCCTAGCGGTCTCGCGTTGGACCCCAAGGGCCGCCTCTATTCAGTTTGCGAGAACAAGATGATGATCGTAAGCGATCCGGCCTCGGGCAAAGTGTTGGCGAACATTCCGACTGGACCGGGAACGGATGGGGTGGCTTTCGACGATGGTTACGCGTTCAGTGCGAATGGCGGCGATGGCACCATCACGATGGTGGGCGAGACCTCGCCTGGCAAGTTTGAAGCGGTAGCGACGATCCAGTCGCAGCGCGGCGCGCGCACCATTGCGGCCGATCAGAAGGGTCACAAACTGTACCTGCCCACCGCGGATTTTGGACCACCCGCGCCGGGCAAGGACGGCAAGAAGGGCCGGCCGCAGGCACTGCCGGATACCTTTACCATCCTGGTAGTGGGCCGCTGATAGCTCCATGCCGTTAGTCTTGCTGGCCGCGCTGCTGCTGGCGCCCGCGGCCTTGTTAAACGCCCAATCGAAGAACGTTGATATGTATTGGGTGGATGTTGAGGGGGGCGCGGCTACATTAATTGTCGCGCCCTCCGGCGAATCTCTGCTGATCGACAGCGGATTTGCGGTCGGGGATCGCGATGCCAAGCGTATCTACGCGGCCGCCCAGCAAGCCGGACTGAAAAAGATCGATTATTTTGTCCTCAGCCACTTCCATGCCGATCACGCCGGCGGCTTGGCGGCGCTCTCGAAGCTAATCCCCATCGGCAGATTCTATGCCCATGGCGACGATGTCGAGACGGAGAATCAGCAATGGTTGGACAGTTTCAAAACCGCGTCTTCCGGCAAGTACACCATCGTAAAGCCGGGCGACAAGATTCCGGTCTCCGGATTGCAGGTTTTGGTGGTGGCCTCCAATGAACAGCTATTGCCGAACCCGGTGAACGGGGGCGGACCCAATCCACTGTGCGCGGAAGCGGAACAAAAAGCCGCTTCGGCGCCTGAAAACCGCCGGTCGGTGGGCCTTTTGCTCAGTTACGGCAAATTCAAGTACCTGAACCTGGTCGACATGGACTGGGAAAAAGAGATGGAGCTGGTGTGCCCGATCAACAAGGTGGGCAAAGTCACTCTCTATCAGACCGGCCGCCATGGTTCCTTCGACGACGCTGGTGCGCCTGCTTTGCTGGGAGCGATCCAGCCCCAGGTAGTGGTCGTCAACAACGGGCCGCGTAAGGGAATGGGACAGAACGCGCCTATTAAATCCGACAACCCTCCGGGCAAACACGTGGCGCCTTACGAAGCCAACACCTACTTGCGCCTGTCGAAGACACCGCGCATTGAGGGCGTCTGGCAGGAGCACAAGTCGCTCATCGATCCGGACCCGCAGCATAACACCGCCGAAGATATGATCGCGAATCTGGATGACGCTGGCGATCACAAAGGGAACTGGATCAAGGCATCCGTCGAGAAAGATGGCAAATTCAGCGTGACCAACAGCCGCAACGGATTCAGCAAGACCTATAAAGCGCGCTGAGCGCCGAATCAGCGGCTGGGTTTAGCGTTTAGATCGCGCGACAGCATCAGTTTCAACGTAATTTTGTCCGATGCGCTGGTCAGGCCAAATCCTATTCCCGCTTCGATGTCTGCGAACTTGGTGCTGCGATTGAAGACTCCAAAAATCTGGTGCGACTGTTCTTTGGTCGTGTAGAAGTCGCGCAAAGGGCCGTAATCGGCATATTCCTCGACGGAGACAGCCATTTTGGGAGACAAGTTATAAGCCACGCGCACCGCAGGCGCGAAATCGAGGCTCTTAAACCCGCCGTAAAAGGAGTTATCCAGAATCGGATTCACGATAACGTCCACGGGGTGTAAATGCCAACCAATGATCGGGCGAATTTCGGACGTGTAGCGGCGATTATCCCAGTGTTTGGAGTTATAGCTGAATTCGAAATTTGCGGCGTAAAAGAACTTGCGGTCGTCGGCATGCGGGACTGCGAAGAGCAGCCGTATCTTGCCGCCATTGATAGTCGGGCCGCGCTCCTTCGAGATACTGTATAGCGGCAGATAGAGGCCGGCCTCGAACCAGTCGGTCACGCCGTAGGCCCATTCGGTAACGCCATTGAGGTTCCTATTGTTTGCAAGGCCGCCGGGGAACGCCGGCTCTTTCGAGCCTTTCGGCGTGAAGTTATTGTGCCAGGTGAGATTGAACACGCCACGCTCGGCAATGCCGCCATCGTATACCTGAATCTCGTCGGTCTGCGCAAACGCTACTGCAGGAAGGACCGTCAGAGAAACGGCGATCGCCGCGAGTAAGCGCAGTTCCGTTAGACGAAAAAGTTTCATAGGTTTAGGATTCGATTTATAAGTATATCTAAGTTTAGATTTTAGACAACTGCGGCTTCACGAAGACGTGTTTAGGTGCGAACGGACCGCGCGCAGGCAATCGCTTCGTCGATTCTTTCCCTGAGTTGCCGGCTGGTAAAAGGCTTTTGAAGAAATCCGGCAAAGCTGTCGTTGGAAATGAGGGGCATCATCTGTTCTTCCGGATAACCGCTTACCAAAATGATCGGTACATCTTTTCGGATGGCCCTAAGCGCCGGCAACGCTTCATTCCCGCTCATCACCGGCATGGTCAAATCGAGCACGATCGCGTGAATCGACCGAGGCATGTCGCGGAAAATTTCGACGGCATCCCGTCCGTTCGGCGCCGTCAGCACTCGATATCCGTGATTCTCCAGAGCGGATTTAGCAAGCCTGCGGATGGTCTCTTCATCGTCCACCACGAGAACCACGCTCTTCTGCTGGGACCGTTCCGCCTCCGTGCCGCTGCCAGGCCCTAGAGGAAAGAAAACCTTGAACGTGCTCCCCTTGCCGGAAGCGCTGTAGAGCCGGATAGCTCCTTTGTGGGCCTTCATAATTCCCAGCGCAGCCGACAGGCCAAGACCGCGGCCCGTAAACTTAGTGGTAAAAAACGGCTCAAAGATTTTGGCCGCGGTCGCCGCATCCATGCCACAACCGTCGTCCCGCACCTCAAGGTAGATATATGCTCCGGGATGAATCGTCGTTCCGTCAACGGCGAGCTGAACATCCACGTCCTTGATCTGCTGCATTCCCGTGCGAACGACAATCGTCCCGCGAACTTCCCCGATCGCTTCAGAGGCGTTAATGATCAAGTTCATGACCAGTTGCTGGAGCTGATTCCGGTCTCCTTCAATCGCGGGCAATCCCTTTTCCAATTCCAATCGCACGGTTACAGTTTTAGGAATCGAGGCGCCAATCACCTTGTTAATGTCGGTCACCAGCTCCGACAAATCGAGAGGAGCAATAATGAATCTGCCCTTGCCCGCATAGGCCAGCAGTTGCATGGTGAGTTCCGCGGCCTTCTCAGCCGATTTCGTCAGATCCTGAAGATATTGGTAATTGGGATCTGAAACAGTCAGCCCTTCCGCGATCAAACTTGCATTCCCCAAAATGCCGGTCAGCAGGTTATTGAAATCGTGAGCGATGCCTCCGGCCAGGAGACCGAGGCTCTCCAGCCGCTGGCTTTGACGCTGCCGTTCCAGCACTTTTT
>JANXXV010000837.1 GCA_025350445.1 Bryobacteraceae bacterium
CCAGTGACTGAGATTTTCCCAGCCCCGGAAGCGCAGGCGAGCTGGCTCGGTGCGGGAATGCCGTTTGGCACCCGCGGCGGCGTTCGCGTCCGGTACTATTTCCCGTATGACGGAGAGTACAATCTAAGGGCCTTCGCCGGACGGGACCAGTTGCCGCACGCCGAAGGAGTCCGGTTTTTTCAGACACGCGTCGAAGTAAAAGCTGGTTCGCACGTGGTGATCGTGACGTTCCCCGACGAGTTCGCCGAACGGGAAGGTCCGGTTCCGAATGTCGCCGGCCGGGGTGGCGCTCCGCTCGGTGGGCCTCTGGACACGCGGGGCTCCGCCATTCATCCCACAATCGAATTCCGGGTGGACACCCGGCGTGTGAAGCTATTCGAGATGGGTGGCATCAGCGTAGGCGAGGCCGCCTTCGCCGGACAACCCGGCCCGCCCACGCTGGACCGGGTGGAGATTTCCGGCCCCTACAGCACCAAGGGAGTGAGTGAGACACCCAGCCGCCAGCGGATTTTCGTCTGCAAGCCAACGCGTCCCGATGACGAACCAGCCTGCGCGTCAATAATCCTTTCCACCGTAACCCGCCGGGCCTTCCGGCGCGATATCACCACGGCCGATTTCCGGCCTTTTCTCGCAGCCTATACCGCCACCAGACAAAAACACAGCTTTGACGAATCCATAGCCGCCGCAATCCGTGACGTGCTTCTGGCCCCCGACTTCCTCTTCCGGCTTGAATTCGATCCCGAAGGCGCAGCGCCAGGCAGCGCGCAAAAAGTGTCCGATTGGGAACTGGCGTCCCGCCTGTCGTTCTTCCTCTGGAGCAGCATTCCCGACGATCAACTCCTGGACGTGGCGCGTAAAGGGAAGCTCAGAGATTCGGCAACCCTGGATCGTGAAGTCCAGCGGATGCTGAACGATCCCCGCGCCGCCGTCATGGCCGACAACTTCGCGGCGCAATGGCTGGGCCTTCGCAGTCTGGGTGATCTGAAGCCCGACCGTCAACTTTTTCCCGATTTCGACAGCGGGCTCGCTGCCGATTTTGAAGAGGAGACGCGCCTGTTCGTGCGCAGTGTGATCCGCGGGAATCGCAGCGTTCCCGATCTGCTCGGCGCGGACTACACCTACCTCAATGAAAGGCTCGCCCGGCTTTACGGAATTCCCGATGTTATCGGACCGGGCTTTCGCCGCGTTTCTGTCGCCGCAAAGCCCGAGCGTGGCGGACTGCTGGGCCAAGGTAGCATCCTCCTGTTAACGTCCCACACCACCAAGACGTCGCCCGTCCTTCGCGGCAAATGGATTCTGGATAATCTGCTGAACTCGCCGCCCCCGCCGCCTCCGCCGGGCGTGCCGCCGCTGGATGAGAGCCCCGCGAACGGCAAGAAGCTCACCACCCGCGAACAAGTGGAGCGCCACCGCGCCAATGCCACCTGTGCCGCCTGCCACTCCCGCATGGACCCGCTGGGCTTCGCGCTCGAAAACTTCGACGTAATCGGCAAATGGCGTACCAAGGACGAAGGCGGAGCCATCGATCCCTCGGGAAAACTGCCCAACGGCGAGAACTTCACCGGTCCAAACGGGCTCAAGCACTTGCTGCTCAGCCATCCGGATCAGTTTGTGAATGCGACGCTCGCCCGCTTGCTAACCTATGCGTTAGGGCGAGAGTTGGAAGTGCGCGACCAGCCAACCATCCGCCGGATTATGCGCGAAACTGAAGCTGGTGGCTATCGATTTAAGGACCTCGTAACCGCTATTGTGAAAAGTACGCCTTTCCAGATGAGGCAAACCCAGGAAAAGCCGAAGGACCGATCATGATTATCACCAGAAAACATCTTCCCCGGCGAACGTTCTTGCGAGGCGCTGGTACGGCGCTGGCGCTACCGCTGCTGGACGCCATGATTCCGGCCTTACGCGCAGACCGGCTCACCGCGGCCGCGCCGGTGCGCCGTCTTGGATTTGTGTTTTACACGTTGGGCGTGGATCAGGCCAAGTGGAAGCCCGGCGGCGAAGGCGCTAATTATCAACTCAGTGAGGCTCTGGCGCCGCTCGCGGCGCACAAGGACAAATTCCTTGTCCTCAGTGGTCTCTCTTCCGATCCCGACCGCACCAAGGCCGGCTTCCACGACCGCGCCTTAGCCTCGTTCATGACCGGCGTGGAGCCAACCAGGGGTACGGTTCACGTCGGCATATCGGTGGATCAGGTGGCGGCGCAGGTGCTGGGCAAGGAAACCCAGTTCGCCTCGCTTGAACTATCTACCGAATACAACGCCGCTTTAGGCGGAGTCTCTTTTAAGAGCGCAACGAACCCCTTGCCGTTCGAACCCAATCCGCGCCGTGTTTTTGAACGTCTTTTCGGCGAAGGGGGCCGCATCGATCCCGCCGCTTCCGCCGAACGCCAGGCCGCCGACCGCAGCAGCCTGGATTCGGTGACAAATCGTATTTCCGAACTGAAGCAGCGGCTCGGTCCCAGCGATCGCCGCAAGCTGGATGAGTATCTTCAGTCCATTCGCGACATCGAACGGCGCATCCAGGTAGCGATGGAGAAGAAGCCGGTGGCTCTGCCCGACGCCACCCGGCCCGCTGGAATTCCGGACTCGTGGCCCGAGCACGTAAAGCTCATGTTCGACCTGCAAGTGCTGGCGCTGCAGGCGGACCTCACCCGCGTCTGGACCTTCATGTATGCCCGCGAGGCATCATCCATGACGTTTCCGCACCTCGACATTTCCATGGGGCACCACGAGATCTCCCATCACAACTTCGAGCCGGATAAGCTGAAGGCGCTGGCAAAAATTAACGTCGACCAGTCCAAACTCTTCGCCTACTTCCTGACTAAGCTGGACGCGCTGAAGGAAGGCAACTCCACGCTGCTCGACCATTCGCTAATCATGTACGGCAGCGATCTGAGCGTGCCCACCGTGCACAGTCAGCACGATCTGCCAATCATCGTTGCCGGTGGCGCCGCCGGGCGCATCGCCGGTGGACGCTACGTCGTCTACCCGGGAGACACCACGCCGCTGACGAATCTGTATCTCACCATGCTCGACAAGGTAGGCATCCCAACCGAAAAGCTGGGCGACAGCACCGGCAAACTGAACCGTCTTGAGATGTAGCGCAATGAAGATCACGCGGATTCTTCTACTGTCAATTCTCGCGGGCGCGAATTGTTTCGGGACGGCTCTCATAGACGCCGTTCAAAACGACGATCGCGCTCAAGTGCAGGCACTGCTGGCGAAACACGAGACCGTGAACGCGCAGGAAGTGGATGGCTCCACAGCGCTCGCCTGGGCTTCGGTCCGCTGCAATGTGGAGATCGCAACGCTGTTGCTAAAAACAGGCGCGAACCCAAATCTGACAAATGAACAGGGAATTGGCCCGCTCTACCTGGCCATTACCAACGGTTCACCGGCGATAGCAAAGCTTTTGCTGGCAAAAGGCGCCGATCCGAATCTTGCGCGGGAAGACGGAGAAACGCCGTTGATGACGGCAACGCGTCTCGGCCAGATCGACGTGATGAAGATGCTGCTTGAAAAAGGGGCGGGTGTCAACGCGCGGGAAAAGAAATTCGGCCAGACGGCGCTGATGTGGGCGGCTGGAAACCCCGCGGCTGTGCGACTTCTGATAGAGCGCGGAGCGGACGCAAAAGCAACTTCGAAGGTATGGGACATCACCGCCACCATTTACACGCCTACGACAAGCACCATCGGCAAGACAGGCATCCCGTGGAACAACGACGGGGCCTACGCCAGCAAGCAGGGCGGCCAGAACGCCCTTCTCTTCGCCGTTCAGAAACACGATCTGGAATCGGCACGGCTCTTGTTGGAAGCCGGTGCCGGCGTGAACGTCCCGGCAGCGGACGGCGCGACGCCGCTGCTCGCCGCGCTCTATAAATGGGATGCGCTCGGCAAGGCGTTCGTAGGCGGCACAGGTGCGCCGGCCCCAGCCGGCAGCTCGGCGCAATTTGGAGCCGATCTGCCGATGGCCCGGTTTCTCCTCGATCACGGCGCCACCGTGAATGTGGCCGATTGCGCCGGCTACACGCCGCTTCATGGCGCTGCACTGGCGGTCGCGCGCATAACAACAATGGGACGGGACCGGTCCGCCTATGGCGGTGGCAGAGCGGTGCGAACCGGCGCCGGGCGGGGCTCGTCCGGCGCAACTACACCGCCGGTTGACATGCCCGGAACCGAAAGCGGAGCGGCTTCCGCAATCAAGTTAGAAGAAGCCCTGGCCATGGTGAAACGCCTGCTCGATGCCGGCGCCGATCCTAACCGCCAGACTCTCTATCCGACGTCCGGTCCGGTAGGCGACGTGAGAATTAACCCGGCGTCTCCAGGGTCCTCCCCATTCCACATCGCTGCGGATTCCGACAGCCTCGAACTGGTAAAGCTACTCGCCGATCGCGGGGCGAATCCCAATCTCTTACGGAAGGACGGTCACACGCCGTTTTCAGTGGCCGTGCTATCGACAGACCTGCCGATCGTGAAGGAAATGGTGTCCCGCGGGGCCAGCCTGACGG
>JANXXV010000855.1 GCA_025350445.1 Bryobacteraceae bacterium
CGGCCACGGTACGATTGGCAGCCTTGCCTTTGGCGGAAAGAGCCTTAACTGGCTCTATGTTGCCGAAGGCGGGAAACTTTTCCGCCGCCCGGTGAAGGTTAACGGATCATTCGCCGATGCTCCGGCATCGCTGCCGAAACCGCCGCTGTGATGTCTATCCCTTCGCCTGGACGTGCGCGGCTTCTTTGATCAATCGCTTTCGCGCGTCCTGGTCCAGGTCGCCGAGCCGCTTGAATCGCACACAGCCTTTCCCGATGTTCGCCTTCGGTAACGCCTCTTTGTATCGTTCAGCGAGGTAGCCATCCCCGTCACACGCACTGATGTACAACGAAATGTAGTTCTTGTTGCTGGCGATGCCAATGCGGCACGAATCGCCTTCGCGCCCGCTCGCATACTTGTAGTGATACCGGCCGTAACCGAGGATTCCGCTGTGCACACACGGTTCCAGTTTAGGGGCCAATTTTCGGACCAGCGCGTTCAACGCGGTCACTTCCGCCTTCCGCGGTTCTTCCAGTTGGGCCAGATATTCGGCCGGATTGGAAGCTTTGAGTTGCCCTTTCATGACCAGACAGCGTAGCACGAGTTGCAAATGCGCGGCGAGTCCGCAAGAATATGAACCATGACCCCGAACATGCTTGGCGCCTATGGCGAATGGGCCGCGCAGACCATGCAGGACCCGGCACGGCTGTCTTTCCGCCAGCCCATGTTTACCAATGCAGACTCCTGGCGGCCGGTTGCGCGGGCACGCTATCGGGAATTGCTACTGGGCCCGGGAGGCGCGGCGACGCCCATCGCCACCGTGCAACATCATCTGGAATTCGATGGCCTGTCCATTGAGCATCTGTACTGGCAACTGCCTTACGGACCCCCCACGGAGGCGCTTGTATTGAAGCCCGCCGGAGCCACCGGAAAACTGCCGGGCATCGTCGGCCTGCATGACCATGGCGGAAACAAGTATTTCGGCCTGCGCAAAATCACCCGCATGTCCAGCGACCCGCACCCGGCCATGCTTCGCCATCAACAGCAATACTACAGCGGTCTGGCATGGGCCAATGAATTGGCGCGCCGCGGCTACGTTGTGGTGGTACATGACACGTTTACATTTGGAAGTCGGCGGATGCGGCTTTCCGATTTGCCCGGGAACATTCGCAATAACATGGTGGAGGCGAACCCGGAGGCCGAAGACGAGATTCAGCGCTACAACCAGTTCGCCGGAGGCCATGAACATCTCATCGCCAAGAGCCTGTTCAGCGCCGGCATGACCTGGCCGGGCGTGTTCGTATTCGACGATCAACGCGCGCTCGATTACCTCGCCTCGCGGCCTGATGTGGACGCCACCAGAATCGGCTGCGCGGGACTATCCGGCGGCGGATTGCGAACGGTGATGCTGACGGGCGCCGATGAGCGCATCCGCTGTTCCTGTTGTGTAGGCATGATGACCACTTGGCGTGACTACGTGCTGAACAAGAGCCACACGCACACCTGGATGTGTTACGTGCCCGGATTGCCGCGGGATCTGGACTATCCTGAAGTGCTCGGACTCGGCGCGCCCAATCCGGTGCTGGTGCTGAACAACCGCCAGGACGCTCTTTTCACCATGCCGGAGATGGAACGCGCGGACCGCATCCTGACTGAAGTCTACAAGAAGGCCGGTGCGCCCGACCACTACCGCGGAAGCTTCTATGACGGTCCGCATAAGTTCGATCGCGACATGCAGAAGGAGGCGTTCGCCTGGTTCGACCGCTGGCTGAAGAGTTAACTATGGACTCCGTTCAATGGCTTCAAACCTGGTACCCGGCACAGTGCGATAACGACTGGGAACATCAATACGGCGTCAAGATCGATTCTCTTGATAATCCCGGCTGGATGGTCTCCATCGACCTATTCGGAACGCTGCGGCGAGATGTTCCACTATGCTGCCCACTATTCGTGCGGCTTTTGAACCAATGTATGGTGTAATGTCTTATCGATACAAGGGAGGATTCGCGTGACCCGCCGCACGAAAATAAAGATTTTTTCCGCCACGCTCGTGGTGGTGTCGTTTGGGGTCTGGCTTTTCGAGAAACTTCCCAGATAGCCGGTCCCAGGGACTATCGCTACAAGGTTGTACCTAAACTGGATATTCACCGCCACCTTCTCGGGGGACATTGTGGCAGCCGGTCAATATGCCAAGAAATACGGGATCTCAATCCAACTTGAACCAGGGGGGGAAGGGAGTGATCCGCTGAAACTGGTCCGAAACAATGATTTCGGCGTTGCCTCAGCTGACGAGATCATCAGGGCTATCGACAAGGGAGTCGACGTTCGGATCATCGGCGTAGCGCAAGACCAGCACCCCGCAGCATTCGCTGCCTTGGCTTCGTCGGGGATTTCAAAACCTAAAGACTTCGAGGGCAAGCGCGTCGGGCTTCTTGGTTTTGGAGCTACCGGCCTCATATATGCAGCGCTTTGTAAAAACGCTGGCGTTGATCGTAGCAAGGTTACTGAAGTTGTTGTATCTCCGGATATTCGGCCGTTCATCGCTGGCAAAGTGAACGACGTTCAGCCGATCTTCATTTACGACGAGCCGGTGACACTTGACGAG
>JANXXV010000901.1 GCA_025350445.1 Bryobacteraceae bacterium
GCCGTTGCCGACGTCGAAGAACAACGTCGCGCCGCGATTCGGTTTCGCATGGGATCCGTTTAAAGACAAGAAGACCACCGTCCGCGGAGGGTACGGCTTGTACTATTCCGTCATTGATTTTCAGATTGACTATGTGGTGAACGCGCTAGGTGAGATCAATGGTTTCCGGCAGATCGCTCAAGTGTTGACGACACTCAATGCGGCGAATCCGCTGGCGGTGAATGGTCCGGTGAACGTCTTCCGTTCGCTGCGCGATCAAGGGATCATCGGAATTCCGACACCGAAGAGGCCTATTCTAGCGAGCGACCTCACGCAGTTTGGAATCAATATCACTCAGACCGGACCGAGACCGCCGCTTACCGTGATTTTCCGGAACTCTCCCGACTACCGGAATCCTTACGCGCAGCAGGCGAGCTTCGGTATCGACCGCGAGTTGACGGCGGGGTTCACGGTGTCCGCCAATTACGTGTTCGTGCGCGGAGCCCACTTAACCACCTCACGGGACGATAACCTGCTGGCGGCGCCTGTGAATCCGGCCAAGGGCATTCGCGACTGGGGCGTGACGCCGGACAACCCCACCGGCACGAAGTATTTCCGGAATCCATTATTGTTCCAGGACAACGTTTACGAATCCACTGCCAACTCGTTCTATCACGGACTGATGATCGAGGCGTCGAAACGCTTCAGCACCAGGTTCACGTTCCACGGGAACTACACGTTCAGCAAGGCGATTGATGAGACGGTGGACTACAACAGCGATTTCCAACCGAACGATCAAACCAGCCGGCGCGCGGAGCGGGCGCTGTCGTCCTTCGATCAGCGGCACAAAGTAATTCTGTATGGCGTCCTTCAAAGCGGTGAAGCCCGCGGCAAAATCCGGCAGGGATGGAGCCTGACTCCCATTTATCGTTACAACAGTTCACGCCCCTTCAACCTGCTTGCCTTTACCGAGCTGAATAACGACCGGCACAACACGACGGACCGGCCGTACTTCGCAGGACGCAACACAGGCATTGGCCCCAGCTTCTGGACGTTTGACACGCGGATTACGCGCCGGTTTCGCCTCTCTGAAAAAGCGGGCCTGGACGTGATGGCTGAAGGCTTCAACCTGTTCAACCATCTGAACTACACCAGTGTCAATAACACGGTGGGCAACCTTGCGGGGCCGTTCAATGTGCATGGGCGGGACGATCGTACTCCGAGTCAGCCGCTCGGGTTCACCGCTGCCGCCGATCCGCGGCGCATCCAGCTCGGCCTTCGCCTGAGTTGGTGAGGTTGAGTGATGTCCCGGACGGGACTGCGGTGCTCTTGCTCGACAACATCGGATTCCGATTGCGCCTGGTCCGCCGTCTGGGGGGCTTCACGCCTGTCCAGCTATTTCCTGGACGCGCCACTATCGGACCGCGAGCACCACTCCAGTCTGGCTGGGCGCTCCGCCGACGCTAACTACGATCGGTACCAGACCGGAAGCAATTCCTTCCGGAACGCGCAGATTCACTTGCAGCAACCCCGCCACCTGGCCCGGAGCGGCCCCCGCGTAGAGAACTTCCGCGTCGATACCGCCCACCTGCACGCTGACCGGCAGCGTTGGTCTTGGAAAGACTGTTGCCGCAATACGGCCAGTCGATCCCTCCGGACTTGTCTGCCCCTCGCCGGTTGCGAACAGAACCACAACGGATCCCTTGGCCGCCGGACGCGCGCCGGAGTTCAGCGCATTATCCTGGTTCAGGATTGCGCCTAGGCCGCCGCCGCTGGAGTTCTGCGTGAAGATGCCGGGGGCCGCTCTGGCAATATTCACCACCAGTGGATTGGACCGGATGCCGTCTGTTTCAAACGTAACTTCAGTGGAACCGCGTTGCGCCACTTCATACGGAACGATGGCGGCTGCCTGGTTCGCGGATGCATACACCAGCGGTGCCGGAAATTCGTCGAATAACACACGCGTCCCTTCAATGTCCGCCGCCACTAATCCTTCGGCGTTCAGCCGCGCGCCTGATAGCACCGCCGGGCCCAGGCCTTCGCCGAACAGCGCCACTATTTCACCCGGCGCGATGGGGCCGAGTTGCCCGCTGGCGCCATTGACCACAAAGTTAAGCGCCCGTGGAGGCAGCGTCGCTCCCTGAAAAATATTCGGTGCGTAGAGCGGATCGCCCACGGCAGTCATCACCCAGTTCAGCGTATTCTGAGCGATGTAGAAGCTCTCCGCGAAATTGTAGCCGCTCCACAAATGATCGAAGACATTACCGCCGGGCGCGTAGAAATTTGCGAACGGCTCCGTTACCGCCCCCCACGTGGCCGTGACGCCTTGTTCCAACATGCGGGGAACCCAATTGCCTCCCCATCGCTTTGTTTCCACGCTCACCAGCGCCGGGTCGGCGTTGACCGGCGTCCGAATCGTGATTGCGGTGAACGAAGTCAATTGCGCGCCTACCGCGCCGTTTACAAACCGGTAGGCGTCGCTCGCGCCTCCATACCATCCCCACGCCCACAGCGCGTCCAGCCCGGCAGCCGGCGGCATATCCCAGGTGTAGTTCTTTGTAGTGTCCGATGTGAAGGCGTCGTCCCAAACCTGCGTTCCCGCTTTGCTGGTGACGGTGAAGCCATTCAGACGGTAGTTCCAACAGCGCGCGCCCAACGAGATCTTCGTCACGTCAATGGCGGTGCCGGTTGTGTCCGTGCCCTGCGCCAACATCGTTCCGTTGCGAGATACAGAAAAGCTGCCGTTACGGAGGCTGACCTTCAGTTCCGTCACCGGGTTGAGCGCCTCCGTCATGGTGTTGTTCACTGCCATTTCCGCTTTGGCGACGCTGGTTCCATTCACGAATTTTTCCAGCGAAATTTTGTCGGCGGTGTTGTATCCGGTGAAGGGTAGGAATGGATACGTCAGCTTGACGTAGGTTTTCGGATCGGCCGTAGCCAGCGTGACGTAAACGAAATTTCCGAAGTTGTTCAGATTCTCGTTCTTCAGCCTGACGGTCACGTCGCCTTCCTGCAGCGCCTTGATCGCAAACGAAGTGGTTGCGTCGGTACCCGAAGCATTGACGTAGACGTTCTTTGCGGCGGTATCGTAATAATAAATCGCTGCCGGATGAATCATCAATCCGCACAGTGCCTGGCGCTGCGTGTTCAGAACCGTGGCAAAGCCTTTGCTCCTGCTAAGTGCGGAAGCATTGAGGATCTCTTCATCCACGGCGTACTGCCACTCGGACGGCCCCCGCGTACCCTGGTAATCGAAATAGCCTTTCCCGCTGCTCAGCGTAAGATCGCTCTCGGCGGAGATCGCTTTGTCCACCAGACCCCTTGCGATCATTGCGCCCGGCCCATCCAGCCGCGAGACAAGGAACATCTTCCAGATGCCGATGGCATCGCGCTGGTCCGACCAGGCCGCGAACTTCGCGGGCCTGCTGCCCTGCGGCGCAGCGTATGGATTTGCAATCCGCATGGAAAATGTGGATGACGCATACATTCCGGCGAGCAGCGAGTCCACCGCGGGAAGTTGATCTCCGGTGATATAGGCTTTCAGCGGAACACCGTAGGTGGGGACGATATACAGGATCCGCCGTTTCATCGCCCCGCCATTGGCTTCGAGGTAAGCCTTCACCGGTTTTTCAATCTGGTTCAAATAGTCGGGATACGGAATGGACTCATCGGTGACCGTCGTCAAGTGGAGAATATTAGTCTTGGGAATGCCTCGCTTCCCGGCGTAGTATTCGCCTACGAAAACACTGGCTCCAGTGGCGCCGGTGCCCGTCTCGGGCTTCATCGCATCGTTTACCAGGATCAGCACCCGGCCGGCTTGCGGGTGAGGATCGGCCCATACTACGGCAGCCGCAAACAAGAGGGGAGGTACGATTCTAAGATGTCGTCGCATTCTCAGGCTCCGCGAGAAATCGATAGCCCACGCCCCGCACAGTCACCAGATGCAATGGGCGCGAGGGTTCAATCTCCATATATTTTCGCAGCCTGACGATGAAATTGTCGATGGCGCGCGTGTCGGTGTCTTCATGGACGCCCCACACCTCTTCGAGCATCGCCTTGCGGGATACGGACTTCCCTTCATGCCGGATCAGATACCGCAACAAGTTCGCCTCCATCAGCGTGAGCGGCAGTACGCGCTCGCCCACGCGGAGCTCCAGCGTGTTGAAGTTGATTGTCTTGCCTGCGAACTGATAGACGTCGTCCGATCGCGGGCGCATCCATTCTTTTCGCCGTAGAAGTCCGCGCAGCCGGGCGAGCAGGATCGCCAACTCAAACGGTTTCGGCAAATAGTCGTCGGTGCCGGCTTCAAACCCCTGAAGAACGTCGTCGGCATGATGACGCGCCGTCAGCATCAGCACCGGGATAAACTGTCCTGCTTTGCGCAGTTCCCGCACCACGTGGAAGCCGTCCACACCCGGCAGCATGACGTCCAGCACTACCGCATCGAAGCGCGACGGATTGCCGGTAAGCAGCCGCAAAGCCTCTTCGCCGTTGTCCACCACCTCCACGCCGTAGCCCTCGGCCTCGAGATTAAAACGCAACCCCTCCGCCAAGTGCTTCTCATCTTCCACAACCAGAATGGCGCTCATACGGACGGCGGACCCCCTGGTCCGCGCGGGACGCCCCGTCCCGCCAAACTCCATACCCTCGCGCCAGCTGGCTTGCTCATTTGGTTGGCGCGCTCGGCAGTTGAATGGTGAAGGTGCTTCCGTGACCCAAGCCCTCACTTTCGGCGAATGCCCGGCCCCCGTGTTTCTCGGCAATGGAGCGGACGATGAATAAACCCAATCCGGTGCCTTTCACCCGCATCGCTAGCGAGCCGGGAATACGATAGAAACGTTTGAAAATACGCTTCAACTCGTCATGCGGAATTCCCACGCCCTGATCTTTCACCCGCACCGCAACCCGTTTGGCGTCCACCTGAACCACCTCCACCACCACGCGCACTTCGTTGCCGGAATACTTGATCGCGTTGTCCAGCAGGTTCGTGAGCGCGGCTTTCAACTCTTCCAGGTCGGCCAGCACCGTGGGCTTCCCGCCATCCGGCAGCGACACCGTGCCGCGAATCGATTCCGGAGGAAGATGGTGGCGCGTGCGGGCGAGCGTCAGGCACTCGGTAGCGATCTCGCTCAAATCGACGATTGACCTGTTCAAGTGGGATCGTCCAGTCCGGCCCACTCGCAACACCTGTTCAATCGTGTGCAGCAGCCGGTCGTTATCGGCCAGCATGATACCGTAAAATTCCTGGCGCTTGGCTTCGTCAATTTCTCTGCGTTGCAACGTCTCCAGATAGAGCCGGATGGAAGCAACCGGAGTTTTCAACTCGTGGGTGACCGCGTTTATAAACGTGTCGTGCTGTTCATTCCGGCGGATCTCCCGGACCAGGAAAATGGTATTAAGCACCAAGCCAGCGATGATCGCCAGGAAGACCAATATCCCCAGGATCAGAAGCGTGATCGACCGCCAACCCAGGATAACGATCCAGCCCACAGTCTGCGTGATGGCTAGAATGCACAGGCATACGCAGAACGTGATGAAGAAGATGATGGACTTGCGATGTCCGCTTACACCCATAATGGTGGCAGCCTAAGGCCTGCCACCATTCTAAGCTTAAGCGGCGCGGCGTTCACTGGCGGCGTTCTCAGGTAGTGCCGCCACCTTGACGTTCCTGGCAAAGCCCAGCCGTTGCAGGAAGTTGATCTGAATCCAAGTGATGTCCAGCTCATACCATGCCAGCCCATGCCGGGCCGAGGTGGGATGAGCATGGTGGTTGTTGTGCCAGCCTTCGCCGAAGGTAAGAATCGCTACCCACCAATTGTTGCGGGATTCGTCTTTCGTCTGAAACCGGCGCGCGCCCCACATGTGCGTAGCGGAGTTCACCAGCCACGTGGCATGCAAGCCGACGACAACCCGCAGGAAGATGCCCCAATATACCATCGGCCAACCGCCGAAAGCAAGTAAAATCAGCCCCAGTATCACCAGCGGAACATAATGATATTGGTTCAGCAGGACGTAGAACGGATCTTTCCCGAGGTCGGGAGCGTATCGCGCCATGGCCTGCGTATCGTTGTGTTTAGCGTCGCCGAACATGATCCAGCCCATATGCGCCCAGAAACCTCCCTCCGTCGGCGAGTGCGGATCGCCTTCCTGGTCGGAATGCTGATGATGCACGCGGTGCGTGGCCACCCAGAAAATGGGTCCGCCTTCCAGTGTGAGCGTGCCGCAGACGGCCAGAAAATACTCGAAAAAACGAGGTACCTTGTAAGAACGGTGCGTCAGCAGGCGATGGTATCCCATCCCGATGCCGAAGCCAATTGCCATCCAGTAAAGAACGGCCGTGATGGCCAGCCTTGTCCAACTGAAGTTGAACAGCGCCGCGATTGCGCCAATGTGGAAAATCACCAGTACAATCGTCGTTACCCAACTGACCCTGCTGTATCTATTAGCCTTAACCGTTTTCAATGCCACCCGGCGCTCCTTAGGATTGCGAAGTCGTATCTATCTCTACGACCAGACTATCAAGGTATCGACGGTTCATTTGTAAGAGTTATGTAATTGCTTTTGTTCAGAAGCCCCGCAAATGAGGGGACTGAACGGATTTGAGAGGAGGAAGAGACCTCTCGTTCCGGCAACGCCTTTATGGAACAACCGTAACCGACTCCCGAAAACCGGCGCGGAGATCAATTTTCCATCTGACATCCCGTAAGCAGCAAAGCTGCGGATCGCTTCGGGCCTCCCGGACTTGCATCTGCTTTTGCGCCTCAGCCATCGCGAAATATCGGCGTAATTTGTCCGGTTTCCGACCGCCTTGCGCTAGTATAACAGAAAGGATTTCCCCTAGGAGTATCAGAACACGCGGGGCGCGTGATCGTGTGAGCCAGAAACTGGAATCAGTCTTGGGCGCGATCGCCTGACTATGAGATCCTTCAAACCAGGCTAGGCAGGCAAGCTATGACCGACAAATGTTTGGTGCCGAG
>JANXXV010000965.1 GCA_025350445.1 Bryobacteraceae bacterium
GGTCGGCAAAGCCGTTGGATTGATCCATTCCCGCCCACCCCACGCAGTTGGGGGCGGCGCGGCAGACGTTCAAAAATCTACGTTTTTACATGATCGCTCACACTCCGGCACCGCGGCCAGCACCGGCTTCCAGCGCTGCGATTCGCGATAATTTCACATCATCGACAAAACGCCGCTGAGTAAAAAGAAAACGGAAAATCCCACAACTAGATAAGCAGATCATCGCATTCCAGGCCGACGGTGATAGATTACAATTGTCGCGGCAGGAAACATCTGATTCGGGCGCTTTGATCGGCGTTATACTTATGGCTATAGAGGGCATATGAAGACCTATACGAAATTTGGGCTCCTTGTGGTCGCGATCATCGCCACCCTCGGGTGGTTGGCTGCGAGCGGCATCAACGAAACCAAGACGTATTACAAAGAAATCAAGGAAGTGCGGGCCATGGGCGATAAGGCCCACGATGGACGCCTGCGAGTGGGTGGCGATGTGGTGCCGGGCTCCATTGTCCGTGAGGGGAAAGAAGTTCGGTTTACGATACATCAGGCGGACTTGAAACTGAACGTCATCTACGGCGGCATCGATCCACTGCCGGATACGTTCAAGGACGGATCGCAGGCGCTGGTTGACGGAAAACTGCGGCCGGACGGTGTTTTCCAGGCGAGCAAAATCCAGGCCAAGTGCGCCTCGAAGTATGAAGCCAAGCCGATGCAAAAACCGGCCATCCAGCAGAAACAGGCATCGTTGTAAGTAACAGGTAACGTATAGGGGAATCTATGGAAAATTTGGGAGCGTTGGCCTTAATACTCGCATTTTGCCTATCCATCTACGCGATTGCGGGGTCGATCATCGGGAAATGGAAGAACAAGCCGTTTCTGGTGTTGAGCGCCGAGCGCGCCGTGTATTCCATCTGGTTCCTGGTAGCCAGCGCCGTCGGAATTCTGGTCCACGCCCTGATTACGGGTGATTTCCGCCTATCTTACGTAGCGCAGAACACCAATCACGCCATGCCCTGGTATTACAAGGTGACGGCGTGGTGGGGCGGGCAGGCCGGATCGCTGATGCTCTGGGCGTTTGTGCTCTCCAGCTATTCCGCGGTGGTGGTCTATCAGAACCGGCGGAAGTTCCGGGAGATGATGCCCTACGTAGTCACTGTGCTGATGATCGTGCAGGCATTCTTCCTGATGCTGATCGCGTTCGTGGTCAGCCCGTTCAACGTGTTGATGCAGGGCAAGGGCATTGTGGATGTGGGCGACGGCCGCGGGTTGAATCCGCTGCTGCAGTACTGGACCATGATTATTCATCCGCCGATTCTCTACATGGGATACGTAGGATTCGTGGTCCCGTTCGCGTTTGCCATGGCATCGTTGATCACCAGGCAGCCCGGTGACGATTGGATCTTCACCACGCGGCGCTGGGCCATCGTCACCTGGTTCTTCCAGACGACGGGCGTTTTGCTGGGCGCGGGCTGGGCGTATGCGGTGCTGGGCTGGGGCGGTTACTGGGGTTGGGACGCAGTGGAAAATGCGTCGCTGCTGCCATGGCTTACTTCCACTTCTTTCCTCCATTCGGTACTGATGCAAGAGAAGAAAGGAATGATGAAAGTGTGGAACATGGTGCTGGTTTCCGCTACGTTTTTCCTGTGTATCTTCGGCACGACGCTCACCCGCACCGGAATCGTCAGCTCGGTTCACGCTTTTGCGCAGTCGCCCATTGGCGTCTATTTCTTTTCGTTCCTGGCGGTTGGAATTGCGGCCACGGTCTACCTGATTTTGGACCGGCTTGACTACCTGAAGAGTGAATCGCACATGGAGAGCGTGATCTCGCGCGAATCCAGCTTCCTGTTCAATAATCTGATTCTGCTGGCTAGCTGCTTTTCCATCCTGTGGGGCACGCTGTTCCCGGTGATCTCTGAAGCCGTCACTGGAGAAAAAATAAGTGTCGACGGCCCGTTCTTCAATCGCGTGAATATTCCTATCGGACTGGCGCTTTTGTTCCTCACAGGCGTAGGCCCGTTGATTGCCTGGCGGCGCAGTTCGGTTGAGAGTCTGAAGAAATCGTTCTTCTGGCCGGTGATGGTTTCCGTGGCTCTGGTTGCCGGGTTAATGGTTTCAGGAATGCGCCATCCGTACGCTCTGATGTCGTTCGGCCTCTGCCTGTTTGTTACCGCTACGGTGTTTTCTGAGTTCTTGAAGGGCGCAACGGCCATCCGCGCCAAGAACGGCATGAATTTCATCGCGGCTACAGTGGAATTAACCCATCGCAACACGCGGCGCTACGGCGGCTATCTGGTGCATATGGGCGTGGTGGCCATGTTTATCGGCTTCACCGGCGCGGCGTTCAACCTGGACAGTACTGTGGAAGCAGCCAAAGGCGACAGCTTTAAGCTAGGCCGGTACGAGTTGAAAGTGCGCGACATCGTGGACACTGAAAATGACGACTATGTATCGAGGAAAGCCTCGATCGATGTTTCGGTAGGCGGATCGCAGATCGATACGCTGTATCCGGAACGGCGGTTTTACAAGGCCAGCCAGCAGGGTACTTCCGAGGTGGCCATCCGCCGCCGCTTGAACGAAGATCTCTACCTGAATTTCGCCGGCGCCAACGATCCGAAGAAAGCCGTGGTGCAGGCGTACGTATTCCCGCTGGTCTCCTGGATCTGGATCGGCTTCTGGATTCTGTTCGCCGGAACCATTGTCTGTCTGATCCCGAGCAAGATACGGATGCAATACGCGCGCACGGAAGTTGTGGGAATTGCCAAGAACTATGCAGAAATTAAGAAATAGCTGGCTGTTGTTGGTCCTGGCCGCGGTCTGTTTACCGCAGACCGCCACGCAACTGGTGACACCGGAGATCCGCCGCGTAGGCGACAAGCTGGCGTGCAAGTGCGGCGTGTGTAACAACACCGTCGCCACTTGCCAGATGCTGGAATGCCACTATTCCTTGCCCGCGCGGCAGAAGATTGCGGCGCTGCAGAAGGAAGGCCAGTCCGACGAGTCGATCCTCGCCAACTTTGTGAAAGAGAGTGGAATATCCGCACTCGCGTCCCCTCCGGCCGAGGGATTCAATATACTGGGATACTTGATGCCGATTCTGGGAGTTGTGGTTGGGCTTACCGCGATTCTTCTGTTTATGAAGAAGTCCAAGCGGCAAGGAATTCCTGCTACCGTACCGCCGCTGGACAACGAGATGCTCACCAGGTATCAAGAGCGGATTGACAAGGACATGGCGAAGCTCGAGTAATGTTCTTTGCCGCAGCGGTCCTCGTCACGTTAGTCATCCTCGGCTTCACTTTGTTCATCCGGTCGAAGGATTTGCCTGAGCCCATTCCGGTCTCGCCGTACCATCATCTGGAAGTGCGCAAGGCATCTATCTATGAAAACTTGCGCGACCTCCAGTTTGAATATCGCGTCGGTAAGCTTTCAGACGCGGATTACCAGCGAACGAAGATGGATTTGCAGGCGGGACTGGCCGTAGTTCTAGGTGAGATCGACAAGTTGAAACAGTTGGAAGGCGCTCCCGCCGCCGCCGCTAGGAGCAAGGCGGCGGCTAAGAAACCCGATACCGCAAAGGTGTGCCCGCACTGTTCGGCGAAGTTTGAAAAGCCGCTGAAATTTTGCGGCGAATGCGGAAAGCCGATGGCGGCGGAGGCCCTATGAAGCCCCTCTTTTCATTGGACGGCGGTCCCCCGGGACCGCAGCCGGCCCCCCGGCCGGCGTCTAGTGTGCCGTCCCGGCTAATTCTTTACAACATGCTACTGGGCACAAGGTGGGGCAGACACCTTGT
>JANXXV010000988.1 GCA_025350445.1 Bryobacteraceae bacterium
TTCGCGGCTGCTTTCCCCGCGGGAAGCAGCCCGGCTCATGGGCTTACGAGATTCGTTTCACTTGCCAGGCACCTATAACGAAACCTATAAAGCGATGGGTGACGGGGTAGCGGCGACGGTTGTAACAGCTCTCAACGAACAGGTGCTTCTTCCAATCGTTCAGGCAGTCCGAACCTCGCGCCGGGCGAAGCGCTCGACGGGGAATCATAAGAAACACTCCGATGACTTCCGCTCTCGAGCGGAATCGCGCGCTGCTCTGTGGGTGGGTTCGTCACCTTCGACGTAGGAGCCATCACATGACTCGTAGTGAAGTGATGGCGCGAGTCCGCTCGAAGAACACTGGGCCGGAATTGACCGTGAGGCGGGTAATCCATGCAGCGGGATTCCGCTATCGTCTTCATGGAAAGGACCTCGCTGGTTGTCCTGATTTAGTCTTCCCAAGAACTTCCGTTGTAGTTTTCGTCAATGGCTGCTTCTGGCACGGGCACAATTGTAAAGACGGTACCCGGCCATCATCCAACACTGACTACTGGAACACCAAGATCAGCCGGAATACCGCCCGCGATAGGCGAAACGTTCTGACCCTCCGCCGTCAAGGTTGGAGGGTGGTCGTAATATGGACTTGCCGGCTAGAACGCGGAATTAAGCGTCTTCTAGGGTCACTCCGGGAACGGAGCCAATGAAGTGCTGATGGTAGCGGCTCAGCCGGTCAAAGTGGGCCGATAGTGAACGCCGAAGTTCGGGGCTGTCCTTCACGTTGAGGATGTGATCGACAAGTTGAAAATAGAACTGGCTCTGACGCGGAAGTCGGCGGCTGGGATTGCGCCGAATATCGATTTCTTCGTCAGGCATAATTTGAATGCGCGCCTTCTCAGGCGAAGGAAACGGAAGGGCTTCTGGATTCGCCGGAATCGTCCCGTTCATCAACCTGCTTCGGGTGTTGAATTGATGGAAAAGGAATGCTTCGAGGGAATTGATGGTGTTCTGGCTCTCGCAGGGCCACGCCCACACATAGGCGATCTCCCACACGTCAACCTGACGGTTTGCAATGATGTCGCTGCGGGCGCTGGTGAGGTGTCGGCGGACGCGCTTGCGAATTCCATCTACCGACTGCCCTACATAAATCGGTACCTCGTCCAAATCGCAAAGGGCGTAAACGCCGATAGCGGCGGGAAGCGATGAAGCTTGCTGAGCCCGGTATTGCTGGATCGGCGGTATCGGCATCCTATATGAATTTGCAGAATACCACGCGGTCTGGATGCCTTGCTAACACCGTCAGGACCGACACGACGTAAGGCCAAAAGCTCCGAAATCGTTCTTAGTCCTTTTCCGGCAGAGAAAAAGGCAACCTGAGAAGCCCTCGAATCGCCGGGATCTTAATTGAACCTTCTGGAGCGCCCGCCTGGACCGAACCGGCGACATGCCGACTACAAATGACCGGACGCGCCGGAAACTGGAAAGTTGTAGGCTCCGAATAATCGGTCTATTTCCTCGAAAGCCAACCATTACCGCAAGCGGGGCCTCTACTCAATCGAATATCCCAATGCGTGGAGCTCCAGCTATCCGCGGACATCATCTTCGTTTCTTGAGCCCGTTCCGCCTCATCATTCCCAGTCGCTGCTGATTCCATGGTTTATTGTCCGGTTGAAAGTTGGCATCTCTATGCGCTGACATGAGACTTCGAACTGTTAGACTAGTTAACCGTGACGGCCTTTGCGCCGGACGGAAGTCGACCTGGTTTAATTTAGGAAGGAATGGAAGAAACCCCAACTAGTCCGCGCGTAACGGCGTTGATTGTCTCGCGCAACTCGGCCGATGGGCTCCGTCGCTGCTTGGCTGCCCTTCAAACCGTAATCGCGCGGGAGACGCTGGAAATCGTAGTGGTGGATAACGGCTCGCAGGACGGCAGCCAGACGATGGATTCCGAGTTTCCCGACATCCACATGATGCGGCTGCCGAAGAACTTTGGAACCACTAAGGCGCTGAATGCCGGTATCCGTACGGCGCGCGGTGAATACGTCCTGCTGCTTCCCGCCGGCGTGGAGGTGAAGCCGGATACGATCGAGATCCTGGTGGCGCGGTTGGAATCGCACGAAGATGTAGGGGCGGTTTGCGCCTACACCGGGCACTCGTATCCCTCGCCCTCAAAGCAAACACTCGCGGAATTCTGGAAGTCTGGAGAATTTCCCGGAGCTAAACCGGTGGACCCCTCGGCCGATTCGGTGGCGGTCGATTTCGTGATCGGCGCCCCGATGCTGGTGCGGCGTTCCCTGCTGATTGGCATGAATTACTTCGATGCACAGTTCGGCGAGTTTGGCCCGGATGCCGAACTTTGTTTCCGAATCCGCAACGGCGGCAAGAAAATCCTGGTTATCCCTCCGGCTCAGGTAATTCGCCCGTCCAAGGTCGAACTGGAAGATGGGCCGCTCGATTCGGTCGACCGGGCTCTGGGCGGAGCGATTTACCTGGGAAAGCGAGAAGGGTTTGGCGCGGCACTGAGTTTCCGGATAGCGGCGATTTTCCATGTCCTGGGCCGGATTCTGACGTTTCAGAGCGTGGGGTACGATTTTCAGCGTCTGGTGGCGCTGGTTAGCGGGCAGAAGATCGACGGAACGCACATTTAAGGTTTAGACCTGAGTGCGTTTGTAACTTTTTTGCCTTTGACCCTACATAGATCTATGTTTCGAGACGATATAGCCTTAGGATAGAACCCTATGGACCAGTTTCTGTGGATTTTGCTACCTGTGCTGGTTGCGGCCGGCACGGCCATCTTAGTTTACTTCTTGATGGAAGCACGCGCGGAAGTCTCCATTGCCAAGGAGCGCGAAAACCTGGCGGCGGCGAAGGCGCTTTTGGCCGCGCATGAGACGGGGCTTGAAGACAAGATCAAAGCCGCCGAAGAGACCGCCCACCGCAAGGCATTCGACCAGTTCCTGATGGATTTTCGCGTCGAAGAACGCCACTATATGCGCGAGAGCAAGTCGCATTTCCTCAACCGTAAGTCTATGGTAATGCAAGAGCGGCTTTATTTCCGCAACATCCCTCTTTCCAACTGGGTAGAGCACGAAATGGCGCTTGAGGAAGGCAGCGGGATGAAGCTGAACTCGGCCGAGGCTTCGGTGTTCAGCGCGCGCGCGCTTTCCGATCAAAGCAAACACGCTCCAAAATTCCTGCCACAATAATTCTGCCCGCTTGTAAACCAAGGCGGAGGACCCTCGTCTTGGTTTAGTGATGGGAGCAATGGTAGACCCGATCACCGGCGAACATGCACGGCTGACATCGCTGCATGAATTCAGCACGTGGATGGAATCCGAACAGCGGCGGGTCTATCTGCTCTGTCTGCGGCTGCTGCGGGACGAGGACGAAGCCAATTCCGCCACCCAGGACGCGTTTTTCAAGGCATATCGGGCCATCGGGAAGACCGAATTTGCCGCGGTTGACGACGCCACGCGCTGGATAACCCGCATCGCGGTGAATACGTGCCTGGACCGGCTACGTTCCAAGCGCTGGCAATTCTGGCGAAAAAGGCCGGCTAAAGAAACCGAAGAGACGATTTTGAATCTTGCGGCGTCAACGGATCCAGGTGCGCTGGACCGGATTTGCGCGCAGGAGATTGAGCGCAGGCTGGCGATTGCGGTGCGGAAGCTGTCTCTGCGGCAGCGGGCGGTTTTCACTTTGCGCCACTACGAGGACAAGAGCCTGGAAGAGATCGCCCGGACTTTGGATTTAGATGTGGGAAGTGTGAAGTCGCACCTGTCCAGGGCGCTGGTGAAGATGCGCTGCGAACTGAAGGATTTGTACGGGAATCGAATATGAGCGGCAAACATTGGAGTGACGACGAACTGTTGGACCGGTTGTATGGAGTGGGTCCGGATGACGACCACCTCAGCTTCTGCGCCGAATGCGAAGGGCGATTGCAGGAACTGGCTGCCCGGCGGAGTGCGGTGGTTTTGAACGGAGAATCGGCAGTGGATGCGGGCGTGGATGCGGCACTCTTATTGCGGCAACGGGCGGCGGTGATGGACCGCATTGAGAAATCCGCTGGTTCTTTCATTTCCTGGCGGGCCGTGACCGCTTTCGCGGGCGCGACGGCGATGATTTTGGGGTTCGCCATCTATCAGCCGCAGCGGACAAAACCGGCGTTTCAACAGCCGGCTACGCAGAGTGTGGCGCGGACGGCGAGTTCAGATACGCAATTTTTCTCCGAGATTTATTCAGCAGTGGAACAGACCGAACCGCGCGCGGTAAAGCCGATGCGGCGGCTTTTTGAGGAGCGTCCATGAAGAAACTAGCGGCACTCCTGACCCTGACGGCGGCTTTGGCCTTCGCGCAGCCGCCAGCCCCACGCGGCTTCTTTGCGTGGTGGGATTCGCCAATCTCCCGCGATCTGAACCTGAAAGAAGAACAGAACCGGCAGATTCGGGAAGTGGTGCGCAGCTACCGGAATAAGTTAATCGATCAACGTTCGGCCATGGATAAGGCGGAGGGCGATTTTGAAGACGTGTTCAACGACGAAAAGCTGGATCAACGCAAGGCGGACGATGCGGTGGAACGCTTGGCCACGGCGCGCGCGGATATGAGCCGGACCATGTCGCGGATGACCTTAAAGTTACGGACGATTTTGACCACCGAGCAATGGCATGAGCTGCAGAAGCGCATGCCGAAGGGGCCTGCTCCGGCAATGAACGGCCCGGGACCGGTCGGACGTGGGGACGGACCACCTCCAGGCGACCGGCCGCGGAGAGACCAGGGCCGGCCCGGTGGGCAAGGTCGGCAGCCACCTCCGCCCCCACCCGCCGAGGACTAGTGAGTGTCCCGCGTAATAGGTGACAAACCGCGTGGGGTGGTCCCTCTGGAATTCGAACGGGTTTGAGCCAAGGCGTCCGCCTCCCCTGGGGAACTAGTGAAGTGTCTTCAAAATAACTGGACGGCGGACCCCTGCCAGCTTCCGGGAACACATCCGCCAACCGGGCGGATGGCTCCGGAGCCCGAGTGCCAGGCCAATTTGCGAACACTCTACACTAGAGCGCGTCCCACGACGTTGTTCGTCAATAAACATAGGGGTCCGGAACGCCATCATGCCTCCCCTTAATTGCCCGGCTTGGCCAATTCGGGCCAATTCGGCCAAACATAATTTCTCACAACCTTCAAGTAGTACATGAGATTCGGCCTCGGAGAGGCTCCCGCCCGTTCGTAACCCCTGTCTTGTCAATAGGGGAAATTTGGGTTTCGAAAAAACCGGGAAACGGGACAGGCTCTACACTAGTGTGCCGTCCCCGCTAGTCCTTCACAACATGCTACTGTCCGCAAGGTGGGGCAGACACCTTGTCTGCGCGCGACCCCTCGGTCGCGCTCTTGCGCCAGTCGTCAACTCTTACGATGGCAAGAATGTACTTGACTGACAAAACTCTTCCTTTTAAAGTTCTTGTATGGACAGAGCGCAAAACACCCCGACCACTCTTCAGGAAGCGGTAATCCACTACGCTAACTTCGACAATTGCAAAGAGTTTATGATGAACCTCCGGTGGCCGGATGGTAAAATGCTCTGCCCGAACTGCGGTTCTGATGACGTGGCTTACCTGCCTAATGCCCGCGTGTTCAAATGCTACCAGAACCATGAACGTCAAAAGTTCTCGCTGAAGGTCGGTACCATTTTCGAAGACTCACCCATCGCCCTTGTGAAGTGGTTGCCCGTAATGTGGATGTTAGTGAACTGCAAGAATGGTATTTCGTCCTGGGAAATTCACCGCGCCATCAAGGTAACTCAGAAGACCGCTTGGTTCATGTTGCAAAGAGTACGGCTTGCCATGCAGGACGATCAGACTGGCGGAAAGCTGGGCGGTGAGGTTGAGGTTCATGAGACCTTCATCGGCGGTAAGGCGCGGAATATGCACAAGGATAAGCGGGC
>JANXXV010001000.1 GCA_025350445.1 Bryobacteraceae bacterium
CACCTGCGGCGCCGCCTGCTCCAGCGCCAATTGCGGCTCCTTTTCCGCCCCCGGCGATTGCCCCGATCGCAGCTCCGATCGCTGCCGCCGCTCCAATCTTTGCCGCGTCGGCTTTCTTGCTGGTATCGCCATGCTTATTGAAGGTCTCGGTCTGGATCTTGACTTTCTGGCCATCGGAGGTGCTAAGCTGCGTCAGTTCCAGTGTCAAGAGGGCCACTCCCTTCACCCGTCCGGCGCGATCCGAATCTATGATGCGGCCCATCACGCGCGATCCCCGCTCGGCTACAACAAGTCCATCCACGGATAGCGGTTGATCCAGCACCGCGCGGAATGAATCCCCGGATAGATTGCGTTCACTCGAAAGCGTCTCATCCAGCCGCACGGCGATCGTTGTACCAGCGGGCACCGTTACCGTGCGCGGAACCCGCGGCGGCGGCTCCGGCTGGCGCTCCTCCATTCTAGGCGGCGCGACGGCGACAGCCGGAGGCGGCGGCGTCGCCGGTGCGGCCGCAGTCGGCGCCGGTGCCGTTTCCTGAACCACGGGTGTCTGGCGCGCTACAGGTGGATTGGATGGCTGCTCAGAACTGGCGGCGGCCTCGGACCTGGCAGAGTTCTTCGGCATGGCGGAACGCCTCGCCGGATGCGCGGGTTCCTGCTGACGAGCCGGTTCCGGAGCAGGTGTTTCCGCCGGAATAGCCTGCGCGACGGACGCAACCGGCGCCGCGGCGGGCCCCGGTTCGACCGGTTTCCGCATCGCAAAATACGCGACGCCGCCGGCAAGCACGGCTCCCAGTATAAAGGTCACGACGGATTTCATATCACCTCTCCTAGTACTAAACGCGGCGCAACTACTCTTGGTTTCAAGCCTCTGGGCGCGCACGCTAGAATGAAATCATGCCGCAGTTCCCCGCACGGTTCCACATCGGTCCCGTAGAAATCTCGCCCGCTACCGTGCTCGCTCCCATGGCCGGAGTGACCGATACTGTTTTCCGCCGGCTGATCCGCAGCCAAGGCGGCTGTGGCCTTATCATGACGGAGTTTACCAGTTCTCATGGTGTGGTTAAAGCGGCGCGGAAGCAAACCCGCTCTATGAAATATCTGGAATTCGACCCCGATGAACATCCCATTTCCGCGCAACTTTTCGGCTCCGATCCGCAGGTGATGGCAGAGGCCGCCCGCGTATGCGAAGACGTCGGCTTCGACATCGTCGACATCAACTTCGGCTGCCCGGTGAATAAAGTGGTGAAGTGCAACGGCGGCTCCGGACTGTTGCGGGATTTGCCGCTAGTGCAAGAGATCCTCACCACGGTGCGCAAGGCCATCAAGGTTCCTTTCACCTGTAAGTTTCGAGCCGGTTGGAACGATCGCGAACTGGTAGCAGTGAAGATGGCGCAGCTTGCCGAGGACTGCGGTTTGCAGGCCGTCGCGCTGCATCCACGCACGCGCGAGCAGGGTTATGCCGGCAAGTCCGACTGGTTGCGCATTGCCGAAGTGAAGGCCTCGGTGAAAATTCCGGTGATCGGCAACGGCGACATAATTACTCCAGCCGATGCCGTGCGAATGATCGAAGAAACCCATTGCGACGCCGTGATGGTGGGCCGCGCTGCATCGTCCAACCCCTGGATCTTCCGCCAAATCGCCGAGTATCTGGACACCGGCACTTTCTATGAACCGGTGGAGCACGACCGATTTGAGTTAATGAAGAAGTACTACAACATGCTCGCCGTCCGCGATGAGCCCGACGCCGTCGGCAAGATGAAACAGTTCGCCACTTATTTCACGCACGGCGTGCGCAATGGTTCGAAGCTGCGCGTAGAAATCTACAGGTTGAAGGAAGCCGCCGGGATTCTCGATTGCGTGGACGCCTTCTTCAGCCGCGAATTGGAATCCATCCCGGCATGAAAAAAGTGCAACTGATTACCGACGGGGCCTGTATTGGAAACCCCGGCCCTGGCGGATGGGCGTGCGTGTTGCGCTTCGGCCAGTTGGATAAAGAGATGTGGGGGTCCGAGCCGCAGACCACCAACAACCGCATGGAATTGACGGCGGCCGTGCGCGGCCTGGCGGCGCTAAAGGAAACCTGCGAGGTGGAGATCGTCACCGATTCCGAGTACGTCAAGAACGGAATCACGAAGTGGATTCTCGGCTGGAAGCGGAACGGCTGGCGGAAGGCCGACAAGTCCCCGGTGCTGAATAAGGATCTGTGGCAGGAACTCGATTTTCAGAATGACCGCCACACCACGAAGTGGACTTGGACCAAGGGCCACGCCTCACACGCCGATAATAACCGCTGCGACGAACTGGCGACGTCGGCGGCACGAAGCCAGAGTAAGAGCTACTAATTACCCCCGATTATCCGAAGTTCCTCGTGGCCAATATTTACCGCTCATGAGCGCCCGGAGTGCTGCTTTCATGCGATCCTGGTTTTGATGACAGCCCTCCGGATCGCCGCCGCCGCTCTTTGCTTCCTCAGCGCCGCTTCCGCCGCCGATCCCGGCTCGGCTACTTTTGTCCGCTTCGATCCATCGAATCCAACCGTCGGACCGTACCCCACGGATTTCCTCACCGTCGCCGACCCATCCCAGAAGACCGGCCGCCGCATCAATTTGCCCCTGCCCGATTGCGCCGCGCAGCCATCCGATTGTCAGGACCTCGCTCTCCTCAATCAGCTCG
>JANXXV010001004.1 GCA_025350445.1 Bryobacteraceae bacterium
GCCGTATCCCGAAACTGGACGTCGGTCATTGACGCTTCCCGGCCCGGGAATTGGTTGATTGCGCTGAACCTGTCTGGCAAGATGCGTTCCTTTGTTTCCCACATAGGATGCTCCGATGAGAAGCGACCCCAATTGCCTTTCGAGCGTGACATTCCACTGCTGTACGTAGGCAGGTCTCAGATTTCCATCTCTCACGCCCAGCGTTTGGTTGGCCGGAACGAAGACGGTGAGCGCATTCGAAGGAAATCCCGTATCCAGGCGTATTGCGGACGATGGATTGATTTGGTCGCTTGGAAATGAAGCGTTGAATCGGAACGGAAAATTAAAGGCCGGATTGAACGTCCCATTGTCTTCGAAGGCCCAGAAAATGCCGTATCCTCCTCGGATCACTGTCTTCGGCGTTAACGTGTAGGCGAACCCGAATCGTGGCGCAAAGCTATCAGTTTTGACGTCTGTGAAGGCCCGGTCGCGATAGGATCCAGGCTTGGCGAAGACCACCTGTTTGCCGGCGAAGTCGAAGGTGAGTTGCCGGTCTTTCACTTCCACCGGCGGAGTCACCACATCGTACCGGATTCCAATGTTCAACGTCAGGCGATTATTGACCTTCCAGTCGTCCATGAAAAATCCGCTATAAGCGTGAATCCGGATTCCGATCGTCACACTGTTCGAAATATTCGCAACGTCGGCGTAACCGAGCAGCAGATCCGCCGCTCCTATTCCTGTGCCTGCCGGCGCCGACGGCAGCCTGCTGAAGACCCCGTTAAACGTAAACTGGCCGCGGGGACCGCCCGGCTGGTTGATATTGAATTGCGACCGCCGCAGATCCACGCCGGTCTTAAAGGAGTGCCGTCCGCGCGTGAACGATACATTGTCAAGAAAATTAAACGTGTTCTTTCCGCGTTTCACCGGCAGCAAGCCCTGATCGCCCAGAAATTCATCGCCCGCAATATTGAAGTTTGGCAGCCCGAAGGTCTGCACGGTTTGCGGCACGCCGGGAATTCCCAACACGTCGGCGCCGCGCTGCGTAGGATCCCAGACTTGGCCCAGCCATGCCAGACGCGCGAAGCCGCCTCTAAGTTCATTGATCAATCGCGGCGAAAAGATATGTGTGTAGCCCAGTGCGGCTCCGCGCCCAGGCGTGGAGCCGTTACTCGGAAACCGGGAGTTTGCAGAAGCAACGGTCACCAGGGAACCAGGGTTGACGTGGTCCGCTTGGGAAACGCTTACCCGGCCGAAGATGCTGTCCGCCGAGGAAATTTGATGATCCAAACGGGCGTCGAATGCATTCGTATCACTGTGCTGAACGCCATCCCCAATGAAGTTGTTGACGTGCACTGCCGGAATCTGCGGGTTCGGATACAGGGCGATCACTTTTCTGCCCACCGGGCTGATTCTTGCATTCGGAATCACATTGCCGGGAAATGGATCTCGGACAAAGCCCGCGCCTGCGGGATTCGGGCGCGAAGTCAGCGGGTCGAAAATGCGATTGGCGTCGCCGGAGAAGTCACCAAGCCTCTCGGCCGGAGTGGGCACAGTGACAAGGTCAGTGTGCCCATTGCGCAGCCGTGTACCTTGATAGTCCACGAAGAAGAAAGTTCGCTCCCGCTTTATCGGGCCGCCTAGTATGCCGCCGAACTGATTTTCCCGGAAATGCGGCTTGTTCCTGCCTGAGTTGAAAAAGGCGTTCGCATCCAACGCCTGGTTCCGCATGAATTCGAACACGTCTCCGTGAAACTGGTTCGAGCCCGATTTGATTGTCACATTGATAGCGCCACCTGCACTCCGGCCAAATTCTGCCGCCATGGCGTTGGTTTGCACCTTAAATTCCGCTATCGCATCCGGCGGAGGAATGATCGCCGGGTTCGAGTTGTCGGATGTGTTGTTGTTGACCCCGTCCAGCAGAAAAGTGTTCTGCATCGCCCGGTTCCCATTGATGGCAACGAACTGGTCGCCCCAGATTGTGTTCATGCGCTGTGGGATAAACGCCCCTGGCGCCAGTACGATCAACTGCAGGTAACTGCGTCCGTTGAGCGGTAAATCGGTAATCGTTTTGGTTTCCACCACATTCCCAACAGAGCTGGTCTGAGTCTGCAACAGCGGCGAAATGGCAGCCACTTCAACAACCTCGCTGACCTCGCCCACTTGCATGTGCAAGTCGATTCGCAGCCGGTCCTGAACTCGCAGCTCAAGCCCTTCCTGCACGGTTTTCTTGAAACCCGGCCCTCGCGCTTCAACCCTGTAGGTCCCGATCTTCAGCGCGATAGCCGTGTAATCTCCATTCTGGTCCGTTGTCAGAGTGGTGTTCATATTCGTTGCTGTGTTGATGATCGAAACGGTAATTCCGGGAATCACTGCCCCTGCGGGATCAAGCGCGGTACCCACAATTGCGCCCGCATCCTGCTGCCCTAGCAAGGGTATGGCTAGTAAACAGTAAAGGTAAACCCAAGCCTGCGAAACTCTAGATTGGGGCTTGGTACGAAAAACGAGCATGGTATTTCTCCTCCTATAGACAAGGCTTCCCGCTGAAAACGAACTTGCATGCACCGCGCCACTTGCATGCACCGCGCCACTTGCATGCACCGCTCCGTGAACTACTTTCATTCCATTCGATACGCAATGAATCATATTCATACACCAGGGCGCCCCAGGTTGTCAAGCAGAGGCGTTACAATAAGGCCCAAACGGGCTAGTTTTGGAGCTGCGAAACCCACGCCAGCTGAAACATTGTGGCATCAGAATGTTCATATTTTAACGCCTATGAGTTTGTCAAGCGGGTGCCGGTTTGTGCAGTTGGCACGTGCCGCGGCGGAATACGCCGGTAGAGTTGGAGTCGGCCGGCCGGATGCAGAAGGTCGCGCTGGATTTCCACGGAGCACCGCTGCCGAAGGATCACTTGCGGGCTGCATCAGCGGGTTTCGACGTTGACCACAAACACGCGCGCTTCCGACAATGCGTGAAGACAATCTGTTGGCGTGCGACGGCGTGTTTTTGTGATCACGACCGATTGAGGTCGTCAGCTGGCCGGCTCGCATCAATTTTGCGCCGTTGCCACACTAGAGACTTTCAGCAAGGATTGCAACGATTTTGTCGTTAAATGCAGCCGACGTTGGTTCCGCAAACCAATGGAACACGTCGGCCTGAATCCGCGAGACTCCCGGCGCCTTCGGCCGTGCCTCGGATACTGGGTGCAACTTCCTAGCATGTTGACTTTTAGGTCCATGAAGTTTTAAACGAAAGTGAACGCAATGAATTGACAAGCAAACCAAAGGAGCATAGACTGAAAAACGCTATTGAAAGCCAGCAACTGTTGCTTCGGTCAATCAAAATGAATCTCAGCAAACGGATCACGCCGGGGACCACCTTGTTGCCTGGCTTTCGAGAAATACGGGCGCAGGCGGCCGGGCAGGGCGCCAAAAAGCGTAACCCGAAGATTTTGCACGCCCCTGCCATCGAACCGTGAAGGGCCTCATCATCCATAGCGGAGGGCCTTCTCCGGTGATTAACGCCAGCCTGGTGGGTCTATTGGACGAGGCGCGCCTCCATCGGGAAGTTACCGGGATGCAAGGTGCTGCGTTCGGGATCGAGGGCGTCCTTCATGAGAATTTCATCGATCTGTACGCCCAAAGCGCGGAGACAATCCGGGCAATCGCGACGATGCCGTCCTCGGCGCTGGGTACATCGCGCAAGGACGTGGGCGACGGAGAGATTGATCGGGTGCTGCAGGTGTGCCGGGCGCACAACATCGCTTGGCTCTTCATCAATGGCGGCAACGGGTCATTAGGGATGACGGACCGAATCGCAAGAGCCGCAGGCGCATCAATGCAGGTTATTGGCGTTCCGAAAACTATCGACAACGATCTGATGGAGATGGACCACACACCGGGTTATGCGACTTGCGCACGTTTTTTTGCCTGCGCTCTTCGCGACATCGGGGCCGACAACCGGGCCCTTCCGGGCCAGGTGGAATTTGTTGAAGTGCTCGGGCGGAATGCCGGTTGGATCGTTGCCGCCACGAGTCTCGCTCGCCGCGATCCCGACGACGCTCCGCACCTGATTTATTTTCCGGAACTTCCGCTGCCGCTCGAGAAGCTGTTCGACGACGTTGATCGCGTGTACAGGCGGCTGGGCCGTTGCGTGGTCGCGGTGTGCGAGGGCCAACTGGATGAGAAGGGCCAGGCCTTCGGCGCCGATGAGCGGGCCGGTTCGCGGGGAAAACTGGCAATGAATCTCGCCCACCGGCTCGCCACGCTGACGGGTGAGCGGCTCAAGTTGAGGTCGCGAAGTGAAAAGCCGGGCCTACTTGGCAGAAGCTGGTGGAGTGACGAGCCGAAGCTGGACCGGATAGAAGCTCGATTGTGCGGAGCGGCGGCGATGCGCGCAGCCCATGAGGGACGGACGGGAGTGGCCGTGACGCTAGTTCGCGAACCGGGACACGAGTATCGGGTGTCCACCGGACTGGCGCCACTCGAAAAGGTAGCCTCACGTGAGCGGCTCTTTCCGAGCGGGTGGCGGAATACAGCCGGCACCGATGTGACGGCAGCATTTCAAGGCTATGCCTCGCCTCTGGTGGGAACCATTCCTCATTACACTCACTTTCAAGCCCGGAGTCGCGACTAGTGATTATCTCAATGATATAAACTACTTCTCGGCAATGAATCGCGTGTACGGGCAGTGTTTTTCCAGAGCCAAGCCGGCCTGGACAAACGTGGCGCGGGACCAGATCCCGCTGGTTGCGGTTCGATGAGCAAATGGAAACCAAGAATATGTCAGAAAATTCGACGGAACCCAAAAATGCCTCCGCCGGCGCTTCCCGGCGGGAACTATTGCAAGTTGGAAACGCCCTTCTCCTGCCGGCGCTTATAGGCGGCTCGCAAGTATTTGCCGCCGGCCCGCTAAAGGCCGGACCCGAAGTCTACCAATCGATCGGCGTCGACCCGGTCATCAATTGCCGGGGCACCTTCACCATCATCGGAGCATCGATCGAACTGCCCGAAGTCCGCGCCGCGATGGATGCGGCGTCTCAGCACTTCGTCCAGTTGGACGAATTGGCGGATGCGGTTGGCCACAGGTTGGCTGAGTTGACCGGTGCGGAATGGGGAATGGTCTCGGCGGGTTGCGCCGCTGGACTCAAGCACGTCACGGCTGCCTGCGTGGCGGGCGGCAATCCCGAGAAGCTGCTGCGCATACCCGACCTGCGGGGTATGGACAAGACCGAAGTCGTGTCGCCGAGATCTTCGCGTAGCGTGTATGACCACGCCGTACGCAATATCGGCGTCAAGATGATTACCGTCGATACCGCCGAGGAATTCGAGCGTGCGTTGAGCCCGCATACGGCAATGATCTATCTCTCGGCGGGCCGGGCGACCCTCGATGGGCCATTATCGCTCGTGAACGTTGCCAGAATGGCCAAACCACTGAATATCCCGATTCTGGTGGACGCAGCCGCGGAGGTGCTTACCATTCCGAACGTGCATCTGGCCAACGGCGCCACTGTCGTCGCATATAGCGGCGGCAAGGCAATCTGTGGCCCTCAATGCGCCGGGCTTCTGCTGGGACGGAAGGACCTTCTCATGTCGGCATGGCAAGCAAGTTCTCCGCATCATGGACCAGGCCGCGACAACAAGGTGGGACGCGAAGAAACCGTTGGCATGGTGGCGGCCGTGGAGGCATGGACCAAACGGGACCACAAGGCTGAGTGGAACAGATGGCTTTCCTACCTCGACACCATCTCGAAGCGCGTTTCGGGAATCGATGGAATCAGCACGGCGGTGCGGGAGCCCAATGGCCTGTCCAATCGCAGTCCATCGCTGGTTATCTCGTGGGATCCCGCGAAGCTGCATATCACGGGTGAGGAATTAGCCGAGGTGGTCGCTAGAACGAAGCCCAGGATCGCACTCGGCGCCGGGGGCGGGGTGGGCCGTGGCAATGCTCCTGTGGAGCCTGCCAAGACCTCCATCGACATCACCGCATGGATGATGCGTCCAGGCGACGACAGGATTGTCGCCGACCGTCTCTTCAGTCTGCTATCCCAGAAGCGAAGCCCGCCGCCCCGGCGGCTAATCTCAGCGGGCGATGGGACGTCGATATCGAATTCTTCAGTAGCAAAAGCCGGCACACGCTGACGCTCGAACAGGAAAACAATCTTCTTCAAGGCTCGCACAAGGGAGATTTTTCGGTCCGGGATGTAGTCGGCACGATCGAGTCGGATCAGGTCAAGCTCCGCAGCACGGAGAACGTCCCTGGCGATTCGATCACCTTCACCTTTGTAGGTACGCTATCGGGCGGGAATATGGCGGGAAAGGTCTACATGGGCGAGTATCTTAACGCTAACTTTACCGCGAAGCGACACGTCTATCCAGCCAACAGCAGGCCAGTTCTGGTCCCCGGCGGACCACCGTTGGCGAACTAAACGGGTTTGAGGCCCGTCTTGCGTTTCCAATCGCGGCCCTGAAATTCCCTGAAACTTCGGGAAGCTGATCGTTGGAGAAAAACGAAACCAACCGAAAGCCGCAAAATGACGAGCGAGGGGCGGTCTGGACCGGCAAGCAGCAAATGGCAATCGAATGAAAATAAGGAAGTTATTGCGTTCGTCCGATCAGGCCAAAGGACGCGGCACGCCGATGGCGAGGCTGTAGAGAGCTTTCGATTTACTTTCCTTTACCACGTATCTTCATTGACTTGGTTTTTCCGTTGGAGTAAACTAGCGACAATCTACTTGCTCGGGCAAGAAAAGGAAAGGAAAGACAAAGGAATATGACACTCCAACGCGGCACGAAAAGCATTTGGCGTAGCGTCATCTTGATCACGTCACTGGCGCTTTAGCGGGAGGCATTTGGGCAGGCAAGCTTTGAGGGACAGATCCGCGGCGAAGTCCACGACGCCAGCGGCGGTCTGATAGTCGGCGCCAAGGTAACTGCTACGGCTGCATCGACCGGCATTTCCAGCTCGACCCAAACAGATAATCGCGGAACTTATATCTTTAACGGACTACGCCCGGCAAACTACTCGATCCGGGTGGCGGCGAATGGATTCCGGACTGGTGAAGCGGAGAACGTGGTTCTCACCGTCAGCCAGCACACCAGCATCGACTTCAAGCTGCAGGTCGCCGGAACGGATAGCACAGTTACTGTCTCTGAATCAGCTCCCACTCTGGACACGGGGAGCGCGGCTATCGGTACGACCGTGACCGGCCAGTACACACGCGACATTCCGTTGTTCGGGCGCAGCTACTATGGCCTTGTCTTCTTGTCGGGTGGTGTCACGGAATCGGCAGGCAGCGGAAGCCGCGATAGTTACCCTGCCGGCACCAACTTTGTCTCCAACGGTCAGCGTAACGCGACGGCGGAAGTGCGCTTCGACGGCGCTCCCATCAGCGCGCCGGAGCAGGGAGAAGGTGGAAACTCCAACGTTTACTACACTCCATCGGTGGAAGTGATCCAGGAATTCAAAGTCGAAAACAATACATTCTCGGCTGAGTACGGAAACAATGGCGGCACCGTCATCAACATCATGATGAGGCAGGGAGGCAACCAGCTGCATGGCAGCGGATGGTATTTCGGCCAGCGGGATGCGTTTAACGCCAACGACTTCTTCAGCAATGCAGCCGGGCAGTCGAAGCCGCCGCTTGTACACGACCAATACGGGGGAATGATCAGCGGCCCGATCAGGAAGAACAAGACTTTCTTTCTCTTCGATTTCGAAAAACTCCGGGACTTGGGTTCCAGCCAGGTGGTGGCGACTTTTCCCACGGAATTACAGCGCGCCGGAAACTTCTCTCAAACCAAGACCTTCGACGACGACGGCAATTTGGCCCGGGTCACCGTGTTCAATCCTCGTTCGGTCGCAGCGGACGGAACCCGTCAGCCTTTTCCCAATAATACGATTCCGGCAAGTTTCCTGAATCCGGTGGCCAAGAACTTCCTCGCCTACATCCCGACGCCGAATGTTACCGGTGATGCCGGGACGAACTATAACAACTATCGGCGAAATGTTCAATCCAGTACTTCACAATTTCAACTGGATGGCAAATTGGACGACCAGTTCAACGATACCAACCGGGCGGGGATTCGCTTCAGCAGGCTGCACAACAGCAACCCAACGCAAGAGACCTTTGTAGGTGACGCCTACCTCTATAAGACCGACGTGACTAACGGGGTGATCGACTACACGAGGACGATCACACCCACAATCGTGTACACGGGCCGAATTGGGGTGGACTACGCCAATGCTCCCGGAATCACCGCTTATCCGGATCTGACGAAGGCAGGATTTCCCAGCTATCTCGCCAACAACGGGCTGGCCCGCATGCCTTCCGTCGACTTCGGGAACACCTACAGCAACCTATTCGACCAGTGCTGCGTGGACACTCATTTCACCCACGTCCTGCTAACGTACTCATCCTCGCTCAGTTGGGTTAAGGGTGCGCACTCGCTCAAGTTCGGCGGCGAACAGCGGGTCTTCTGGAACAATTTCTGGCAGCCGGACAATCCGACGGGAATATTCACTTTCGGACAGGATGTGACGAATCAGGTGGCCGGCAATGGCGCGACAACGGAAGGCGATTCATTCGCCGGTCTCCTGCTCGGTTGGGGCACCGACGGGCAGCTTCGGATCAAGCCACCGGTTGCCGACAAGTCCAAGGAAACCGGATTCTACGTTCAGGACGACTGGAAGGTGAACTCGAAGCTCACGGTAAACGTCGGGCTTCGTTATGAATGGAGCACTCCATATACAGAACGATTCAATCGCTCGACCTTCGCGGATTTCGGCGACAGCAGCGGCGTGAAGGTTCCAGGCCTGGGCACAGTCCAGGGTATAACCCTCTTTCCGGTGGCCGGCAAACGCACTTTGCCGATCGACCGCAACAACTTCGCGCCGCGACTCGGGCTGGCGTACAGTTGGGATTCAAAGACTGTGATTCGGGCCGGCGCGGGGGTTTACTACGGCTCAAACATGCAGACCAACTTCCAATACACAGGCCCGGCTTACTCTAAGAACGCTGTGTCGTACTTCACCAAGGACAACTACCAGACGCAATTCGCCACCTTGCAGAACCCGTTTCCGAATGGAGTGCCGGCTCCTCAAGGTAACAAGTATGGACCGCTCGCCATGTGGGGATTCGCCAATGAAGGCGATCTTAGTTACGAACTGAACAAGAATGCAGAAATCTACCAATGGAGCGGTGGCGTTCAGCGCCTGTTGCCCAGCGACGTCGTAATTAGTGTCGACTATTCGGCCAACCGCAGCACTCATCTTCCCTGGGGCAGTTTCGCCGCGGGAACGAGAAACCGGAATTTCATTCCGTCGAACGTGCGCGTGAAGTACACAACGCGCCAGTTGAATAGCCTTGTTGCGAATCCGTTCCAGCCCCTCTTTGCCGGGCCCAATGCCACATTCAACGAACCGGATTCACGGTACAATGATGCGGAAATACCGCAAGTCAACCTCTTGCGGCCTTATCCGCAATTCGACGGAAGCTTCACCGGATTGCCTTTGCAGACGGCGCTCTCACGCTACGACTCTCTTCAGGTGCGATTCCAAAAGCGGAGCGGCCGGTACTTTACGATTCAGGGCAGCTATACGCTTGCCCGTTCAACCGACAATAGTTCGTCGGGCGCCAACGGTTGGATCGGATGGCTTACGAATGGCGGGCCCCAGGAACTGGACCGGCTTGGAGGTGAGTACAGCCTAAGCGCGAACAACGCAACGCACCGCTTCGTGTCCGCGCTAACAGCGCAGATACCGGTTGGCCGCGGTCTACTGCTAGGGAGCGACATGAACAAGGTTGTCGACGGCGTGATTGGTGGATGGTCTGCCTCGTCGAACGTGACGTTTCAGGCTGGGCAGCCAGTCCACATCCAAATGGCGAAGAACCGGATCTCGGGTGGCCGCCAACGGCCCAACATGACTTGCGCGAATCCCGGTACCGGCGTGAGCTTTCACGACGCGGCGGCGGCCCTGCTGAATGGCGCGACCAGCGGCTTCGCGGTTCTTGACACCGGGTGTTTTGCCGCTCCCGGCGACCAGCAGCCCGGCAACACGCCGCGCTATCTGGAAGGCCTGAATTCGCAGGGCATCGCGAATATCGATATCGGGCTCAGAAAGCAATTTTTGATTCGCGAATCCAAGAAGATCCAGGTCCGGATGGAGGCTTTTAACGCAGCCAACCGCACCCGCTTCAATCGCGCGGACTTCTTATTCGGGGGCGGAAGCTTCGGTCAGGTCACCGGTCCGGCGAACGGCTCCCGTCCGCGTCAACTGCAAATCGTGGCGCGTTTCGAATTCTGAGCTGCGCGCCGGCTGACGCGGCGCGGGTAGAGTAGGAAAATGAACAGACCCGTCCTTGGATTTCTGGTTGTCGTTGTTTCCCTGATTTCGGCCTGGATTCCGGCTGTCTCGCAGACTCCTGCCGCCAAGAAAGCGGCGAGGCCGCCGGAGAATTTGCCTTGGACGCGGTTTCATCGAGCCGATCCGCCCTATCAACCGACCGACGCAGAGAAGCAGCAGATTCAGGCCAAGATCGGCCAATTGGGCGAGATGATTCGCGATCTCAAAGCCCGGCACGCCGATGACGGACTGCTGGCGGATGTTGAGATTTACCATGAGGCGGCGCGGTGGAAGATGGCTTACCCGCAGGAGTTTTTCCGGCAGAAATCGGTTGCCGACACTCTTGCGGTGCTCGACAAAGGGCTTGAGCGGGCTGCTCAGTTAAGAGAAGGCAAGTCGCCTTGGACCGCGCAAACCGGGCTTGTAGCGCGCGGCTTCCGGTCGGCCATCGATGGGACGGTGCAACCGGTCCGCGTTACTGTTCCCGCCGAGTACGACGGTACGAAGGTGTTTCCACTCGACGTCGCCCAACACGGGCGGTTCACAACACTCTACGAAGTAGAGACGCTCAATGGTAACCAGGGAATGGAGATCGACTACCTTCCGGGTACGGTTCAGATCGATCTGTTCGGACGCGGCAAGAACACCTATCACTGGCCCGGCGAAGCCGATATCTTCGAAGCGATCGAGTTCACCAAGAAAGCGTATAAGGTCGATCCGGAGCGCATGACCTTGCGCGGCTTCTCGATGGGCGGCGCGGGCGTTTGGCACACCTCGCTCCATTTCCCCGATCTATGGGCGGCGGTGGAGGTGGGCGCGGGGGACAACATGTCGCACCGCATCCCGGTCTTAAATACGCTTGGTCCCACGCAGCAGGCAATGTGCAAGATCTTTGACAACATGTACGAGTGGGCGCTCAATGCCTACGATATTCCGTTCGCCTCCTACGTCGGCGAGATCGACCGTAGCAACGTAAAGCACAAGGCCGCGATGGAGCAACTGATCAAGGACGGTGTCAAGTTCGAAGGAGATCCTTTCAGTCTGAAGGCGGCGAATGCCCCGTCGATGATGTTTCTGATCGCTCCCAATACGGGACACGATATGCACAAAGACAGCCGGAAAACCTTGAACGATTACCTCTACGAG
>JANXXV010001025.1 GCA_025350445.1 Bryobacteraceae bacterium
CTGCACCGTTTGCGATTCCAGACCGTCAGGCGTCCAGCAGGCCGAAATCAGAATATTGGTATCCAGAACAACGCGCACCGTTCCCCGAGTTTGGCACAATTGAAACTGATGAAAGACGATCTGGGGCGGCGCATGAAGCAGAACTACGAAGACGCCCTTCGTTTGTTCCTGCCGCGCCGGTCCTACGTTGTGATCCGCATTGATGGCCGGGCATTCCACTCCTTCACCAGCGATCTGGAACGCCCCTACTGCCGGCCGCTCGCCGATGCTCTCGATCAGGCCGCTGTTTATCTGTGCAGCGAAATGATCGGCTGCCGTTTCGCCTATGGCCAGAGCGACGAGTACTCATTCCTGCTGACCGACTTCGAGAAGCCGGACGCGCCGCTGTGGTTTGACGGCAACGTACAGAAGATGGTCTCCGTTTCCGCCAGCTTGTTTACGGCTGCGTTTCAGCGGAGCTTCCCCAGTCCGAAAATCGCCGCATTCGATTCGCGAGTCATGGTGATCTCGCAGCGCGCCGAGGTGGAGAACTATTTCCTCTGGCGGCAATTGGACGCCACCGCGAACAGCCTGAACATGCTGGCCTCCGCCCACTACACACATGCCGAGCTGCTGAATCAATCCACCGCCGCCAAGCACGAGATGCTGCACGCGAAAGGGCTGAACTGGGCCAAGCAGTCCGCCGACTTCAAGCGGGGGCGCGTCATCCGAAAGCTTGCGCGCGCCTGGCAAGCGGATCTGGAGATTCCGATCTTCAACCGCGACCGGAGCTACCTGAACGCATTGATTCCCAGTCCAGAATTACCTTCCCCGATTGCCCGGTCATCATGACGTCGAAGCCCTGCTGAAAATCGGCGACGGGGAAGCGGTGCGTGATTACGGGGAGAATGTTCAGGCCGGATTCCAGCATCACCGTCATCTTGTACCAAGTCTCATACATCTCGCGTCCGTAGATGCCTTTGATGGTCAGCATGTTGAACACAACCTGACTCCAATCGATGGCGATCTCGGCGGTGGGAATTCCCAGCATGGCGATCTTGGCTCCGTGGCTCATATTGGCCAACATGCCGCGGAATGCCACGGGATTGCCGGACATCTCCAGGCCGACGTCGAACCCTTCCAACATGCCGAGCTGCTTCTGCGCGCCGGCGATGCTTGTCTCCTGCGTATTGATGGCCAGCGTGACGCCCATCTTTCGCGCGAGTTCCAGACGGTACGGATTCACGTCGGTGATGACCACGTGGCGGGCGCCCGCGTGATGCGCTACTGCCGCGGCCATGATCCCGATGGGCCCGGCGCCGGTTACCAGCACGTCTTCGCCCAGGACCGGGAACGAGAGAGCGGTGTGTACCGCGTTGCCGAAGGGATCGAAGATCGCGGCCACATCGCGGTCCACGGAATCGTGATGCCGCCAGATGTTGGTCATCGGCAGTGAGATGTATTCGGCGAATGCCCCCGGCCGGTTCACGCCGACGCCCATGGTGTGGGCGCACAAGTGGCGGCGGCCCGCCAGACAGTTGCGGCAACGTCCGCAAACCACGTGCCCTTCGCCGCTCACGATTTCACCTGAGTGGAAATCGCTGACGTTCGATCCGGTCTCGACTACTTCGCCGACGAACTCGTGGCCGATCACCATCGGCACCGGAATCGTTTTACGCGCCCAGTCGTCCCATTTAAAAATGTGGACGTCGGTGCCGCAGATGCCGGTGCGATGCACGCGGATCAGCACGTCGTTGATACCGATGGTTGGTTCGGGGACGTCTTCCAGCCACAGGCCGGGCTCGCTCTTGCTCTTAGTCAGTGCTTTCATTGGTTCTAAGATACCTTGATATGCTTGAGGTCTATGTCAATCGGTCCGGCGCAAATCATCATGGGTCTTCTGATTCTTGTCCTTGTTTTTGGATGGGCGATGATCATCAACCCTCCCAGCGGCTGGATCAACAAGAAAAAGCGCCCTTAGCGGGCCGAACACAGACCACTCCCTCGCGGTCGCGGCTCGGTTCGAGCGGTTGCCCTTAGCGGCCATACTTGTAGATCAGATCCACCAACTCGCCGTACATCGCCTCCGCCTTTTCCGGATCTCCCGATTGAATGGCATGGGTGGCGCAGTGGCGTAGATGGTTGCGCATCAGTCCCTGCCCAACCGCGCGCAGCGCTTCGTGTACGGAGGCCAACTGCACCAGGATTTCGGCGCAGTAACGATCCTCTTCCACCATCTTGTGCAGTCCGCGGATTTGCCCTTCGATACGGCGCAATCGTTTGAGGTTCGCTGTCTTGATACTCTTGTCCACTGCGACCGCGGCTTTCATGCCTTGAATCTCCCTAACCGCAAACTATTCAGTACAACGCTCACTGAGCTGAATGCCATGGCGGCGCTGGCCAGCACCGGGCTGAGTTGTATCTCAAATGCCGGATAAAGAACACCCGCCGCAACGGGAATTGCGATCACGTTGTAGGCGAAGGCCCAGAACAGATTCTGTTTCATGATGCGCATGGTCTGACGGGCGAGTGCGATTGCGTCCGCCACGCCGCTCAGATCGGCGCGCATCAGCGTCACGTCGCTTGCTTCCACGGCGATGTCGGTGCCGGTGCCGATGGCAATCCCGACATCGGCCTTCGCTAGTGCCGGCGCGTCATTGACTCCATCGCCTACCATCGCCACCACCTGGCCCAGCGCTTGCCGCCGCGCGATCTCGGCAACTTTGCCATCGGGCAGAACCTCGGCAACTACGCTCTCAATGCCGGCTTGCGACGCGATCTTCTGAGCGGTGGCGCGGTTGTCGCCGGTCAGCATGACGACCTCCAGACCCAACTTCCGAAGCCTTTCCACCGCTTCCCTCGATCCCCGCCTGATGGGGTCGGCCACTTCGAACGACGCGACCAGCTTGCCATCAATTGCTACGAACGCCGTACTGACTTTATCCGTCGTGATGCCAATGTCATGCATCAGCGCCGCGTTGCCGATTACGACTTGATGTCCGTTGACTACCCCGCGCGCGCCCTTGCCTGAGTGGGAGTCAAACCGGCTTACCTGCGGCAGCGTCCGCACGCGCGTGGCCGCGAACTGCACGATGGCCTCCGCCAAGGGGTGCTCGCTCGATTTTTCCAGTCCACCCGCCATCGCCAGCACTTCCTCTTCCCGGTACTCCGGTGAGAGCAATGCGAAGTCCGTCACCACCGGATGCCCCTCAGTGACAGTGCCGGTCTTGTCCAGCACTACGGTTTGAATTTCATGCGCGCGCTGCAGCGCCTCGCCGCCTTTGATCAGGATTCCCATCTCCGCGCCGCGCCCGGTTGCCACCATCACCGCCGTCGGCACGGCAAGGCCCATCGCGCAGGGGCAGGCGATAATCAGCACCGCCACGGCCGCGGCGAACGCCTGTAATACCGAGCTATCCGGAACGGCAAAATACCACACCAGAAACGCGGCCAGCGCGATCAGCATCACCACCGGCACAAACACGGCGCTGATGCGATCCGCCAATTTCTGAATCGGCGCACGCGAACCCTGGGCGTCGCGCATCAGCCTGACGATCCGCGCAATCACGCTCTGCGCGCCCAGCGTGGTCGCCCGATACTGAAATGCGCCGGTACGATTTACAGTGCCGCCGATCACGCGGTCCCCGGGCCTCTTTTCCACCGGCATCGATTCCCCGGTGAGCATGGACTCGTCCACTGCGCTAGTTCCGTCGATCACTTCGCCGTCCACCGCGATCCGCTCGCCCGGCCTTACCAGCACGGTGTCTCCGGCGCGTACTTCGGCAACCGGGATGTCCAGGGTACCGGCGCCGCGAATCACCCGCGCGGTCTTCGGTTGCAGATCCATCATGCGGCGCAGGGCGGCCGAGGTGTGCCCCTTCGCGCGATTCTCCATCATGTTGCCTACCAGCACCAGCGCAATGATGACGATCACCGCTTCGTAGTAGAGATCCGGCCGCACCCCGTGCGAGAGAAACAGCTCAGGGACCAACGTTGCCGCGGCTGAAAACAGGAACGCCGATCCTGTTCCCACGGCGACCAGCGTATTCATGTCGGCGGTGCCGTGGCGCGTTGCCGCCCACGCCCGTGTATAGAATTGCCGGCCGGCCCAGACCATCACACCCGCCGTCAACGCCAACAGCGCGTAGCCCAGAACTTCCGGGTCGATCCGGTAGAGCCACGGCAGCGCGCGCGCGACCGCCGGGGTGGTAGCCGCCATCCACCATTCCATGAACGGGTCGGACATGTACTCGCGCATCAGCGGCATGGAAATCAGCATCGCGATCGCGCCCGCCGCAAGACTCACGCCCGCTTTCCAACGCAGCGCCGAGAGCTCTTCTTTCCGCGCGCGGTCCTGCTCTTCCTGCTCCGCGATCGCGGATGCGGCGGGCAACGCAAGCTCGGCTCCGTACCCGGTTTCTTCAATGGTCTTCACCAGCGTCCCGGGAGAAACCGCGGCTGGATCGAAGGCGACCGTTGCATCGTTCGTCATCAGGCTGACGGTCGCCTCCACCACTCCCGGCTGCTTCTGGAGTGTCTT
>JANXXV010001036.1 GCA_025350445.1 Bryobacteraceae bacterium
ACATCATCGGAAGGTGGAGCCAAGAAGCTGCTGCGATTCCAGATTGAAGGACTGCTCAAAATGAACCCTGCGCCGGAGCGCGTCTCCTTCGACACGGTGCTCCAACTGACCACGGGCGAATACCAGGTGAAGGGAGACGCCGGTGCGTGACGAGTTACTGCTTTACTACAACAACGAACTGACGTACCTGCGCCAGTTAGGCGGCGAATTCGGCGATAAGTATCCCAAGATCGCCTCGCGTCTGGTTCTGGAGCCCGATAAGTGCGACGACCCGCACGTGGAGCGGCTGCTCGAATCGTTCGCCTTCCTGGCAGCCCGCGTCCATCTCAAAATCGACGATGAATTTCCCGAGATTACCGAAGCTCTGTTGAGCATTCTGTATCCGCACTATATCCGGCCGATTCCGTCAACTTCCGTCGTTCAACTCCACCTCGACCCGGAGCAAGGCAAGGCCTCCACCGGCATGAAGGTGAACCGCGAGTCGGTGCTCTATTCCAAGCCCATCGGCGGTGTGCCGTGCAAATTCCGCACCTGCTACGACACTATGTTGTGGCCGCTCGCGGTGGCTGCGGCCGAGTGGAAAACTCCCGACCGGTTGACGCCGCCGCTTCGAGCCCCGGAAGCCGCGGCCGCGCTGCGTCTGGAATTGAAATGTTTCCCCGACGTGGAGTTTGGAAAGCTCGGGATGTCCTCGCTGCGGTTTTACTTAAACGGTGAGAGCACTCTGGTCAATACGCTTTACGAAATGCTCTGCTGCAATTGCATGCAGATCTGGATTCGCGATCCAACGCCGCGCTCGCGCATCCGGCCGGTGATGCTCCCCGCTTCGGCATTACGGCCGATCGGGTTTGAAGAGGAAGACGGAGTTCTGCCGTATCCCCGCCGGTCGTTTGTGGGATACCGGTTGCTGCAAGAATACTTCACCTTCCCGGAGAAGTTCTTTTTCATGGATCTTACCGGCCTCGACGAAGTCTGGTCCGCCGGATTTAAGGACCGCGCCGAAATCGTATTCCTGATGTCCTCCTACGACCAGAATCAGCGCAAGCAAATGTTGGAGGTCGGCGTGGGCGCCAAAACTTTCAAGTTGGGCTGCACTCCCATCGTCAATCTTTTTCAACAGACGGCCGAGCCGATTCTGCTGGATCAGCGTAAGTTCGAATATCCGATTGTTCCCGACGTCCGGCGGCCCAACGCCACCGAGATTTTTTCCGTCGACGAAGTAGTGAGCATCAACCCGCAAACACGGGAAACCATGCGTTTTGAACCCTTCTACTCCTATCGCCACGCGGCCATCCGTGAGAACAGGCAGACCTTCTGGATGGCCAAGCGCCGCCCCTCCACCCGGAAGAACGACGACGGCACGGAAGTGTATATGTCGCTGGTGGATCTTTCGTCTCGCCCAATACATCCGGACACCGATACTCTGACCATCCGCACCACATGCACGAATCGCGATTTGCCCAGCAGGCTGCCTTTCGGAAACGACGCCGGAGACTTTGAACTGGAAGCGGTGGCCGGAATTAAGCGGATTGTGGCGCTGATGAAGCCAACGGAAACACTCCGGCCGCCGATAGGCCGAAGTGTTCTTTGGAGGCTGATCTCGCACCTGTCGTTGAACTATCTTTCGCTGGTGGAAGAAGGCCGCGACGCGCTGCAGGAGATTCTCAAGCTCTATAACTTCAACGACTCGCAGTATTCGGCCAAGCAGGTGGATGGCATTGTCGAACTGAAAAGCAAGAAGCATTTTGCGCGCGTGGTTTCCGGCAACGGAATTACCTTCGCCCGCGGAACGCGCGTCGACATTCAGTTCGACGAAGAGCAGTTCGTCGGTGGAGGCGTCTTTCTTTTCGCCAGCGTTCTGGAACGGTTTCTTTCGCTGTATGTTACCTTGAACAGCTTCAGCCAACTCGTCGCTACTACCAAGCAGCGGAAGGAGATAATGAAGGAATGGCCCCCCAGAGCGGGAGAGAAGATACTGCTCTAGCTGTCGATCCCGGCAAGTTCGGCAAGTTAGAGCGGGAGTTGCGGAATGATATCTGGACCTTCGAATTCTTTCAGGCTGTACGCCTGCTCGAACGGCTGCGTCCCGACCGCGATCCCGTCGGCACCTTCCGGCCGCCTTCGGGCGAGGTTGTGCGTTTTGGTGTGAACACCTCCCTATCGTTTCCCGCCAGCCGCATTCAGGAACTTCAGTGGAGCGATAGTTCCGCTCCGTTCATGGTAGTAAACTTCATGGGGCTCACCGGCCCGATGGGAGTTTTGCCTCTCTATTACTCCGAGCTTCTCAGGCAGAGAGTCCGCGACAAGGACCATACACTTAAGAATTTTTTCGACCTGTTCAATCACCGCATGATTTCGCTCTTCTATCAGGCGTGGGAGAAGTACCGCTTCCAGGTAGCCTATGAACGCGGCGATCGCGACCGTTTCTCGCATCATCTGCTCGACCTGGTCGGCCTCGGCACGGGCAGGTTGGCCAATCGCCAGGCCGTCTCGGACGATTCTTTGATCTTCTACTGCGGACTGCTGTCGCTGCACACCAGATCCGCTTCCGCGCTGCGGAACATCCTGATCGATTACTTTGAAGTGCCGGTGGCAATCGAACAATTCGTCGGGGCATGGTACGCGCTCGACCCGGATAATCAGTGCCGGTTCGGCACAGCGGACAGCTTTTCCGAGCAACTTGGAGTAGGCGCGGTGGCCGGCGATGAGATTTGGGACCAGCAGTCCGGGCTCCGCCTGACGCTCGGCCCGCTCTCGCTCCATCAGTATCTGGATTTCCTGCCCAACGGTTCGGCCTACGCTCCGTTGCAGGCTCTGGCAAAATTTTTCGTGGGCAACCAACTGGAAATTGAAATTCAATTAGTATTGAAGCGTGACGAAGTGCCGGCGTGCGAATTAGACGATGACGAGGCGATGGCCGGAGAGAGAGTAATGCCCCAATTGGGCTGGGTGACCTGGGCAAAATCCGCGCCGATGCGAAGAGACCCGGGCGACACGATCTTAAAAATCTGAACGGAAGCAAGCGAGGAGACATCGATGGGACTGAATCTGAAATCATTGATTGGAAAACTGAACGAAACGGCGCGCGGTGCGCTCGAAGGCGCCGCCGGGCTCTGCCTGTCGCGCACGCATTACGATATTGAGATTGAGCACGTCCTGATGAAATTGCTCGACGTGCAGGATTGCGACGCCACGCGGATCTTCCGTCAGTTCGGCATCGATACCTCGAAGCTTTCGAAGGAACTCACCCGAAGTCTGGATAAATTGAAATCCGGGAATGCCCGCACTCCCGCCATCAGCCCTTCGGTTCTGAAAATGATGACCGAAGCCTGGACCGTGGGTTCCATCGATTTCAACGCGCCGCATGTTCGCACCGGCCATCTCATCCTGGCGATTCTCACCAACGAGGATCTCGCCCGCATCATGCGCGACGTCAGCAAAGAGCTGCAAAAAATACCAGCGGAGTCGCTCAGAAAGGACTTTCTCAGCATCGTTGCCATGTCACGGGAATCGGAGCAGGCCGCCGAGGCCGGGGATGTAGGCGCCGCCGGCGAAGCCGCGGATATGCCCTCGCTCCCGCGCGCGGCCGGCGGCAAGACGCCGAATCTGGATTCTTACACCGTCAACCTCACTGAGAACGCGAAGCAGGGAAAGATCGATCCGGTGTTGGGACGCGATTTTGAGATCCGGCAGTTGGTTGATATCCTCACGCGGCGGCGGCAAAACAATCCCATTCTCACGGGCGAAGCCGGCGTTGGCAAGACGGCGGTTGTGGAAGGATTCGCCCTGCGGATTGTGAACGGCGACGTGCCTCCGTCCTTGCAGAAGGTGCAGGTCCGTACCTTGGATCTGGCTCTATTGCAGGCCGGAGCGGGCGTCAAGGGCGAGTTCGAAAACAGGCTGAAGGGCTTGATTGAAGAGGTGAAGTCGTCCCCCATCTCCATCATCCTTTTTATAGATGAAGCTCACAACATGATCGGCGCCGGCGGACAGGCCGGGCAGAACGATGCCGCGAATTTATTGAAACCCGCTCTGGCGCGCGGCGAATTGCGCACCATCGCCGCTACCACCTGGTCTGAGTACAAGAAGTTCTTTGAGAAGGATGCCGCGCTGGCTCGGCGCTTTCAGGTGGTGAAGGTGGAAGAACCCACCGAAGTGCAGTGCATGGTTATGTTGCGCGGCATTGTGTCCGCGCTGGAAAAACACCATGGCGTCCGTATTCTGGATGAAGGTGTCGCGGCGGCAGTGCGCCTTTCCCATCGCTACCTGGCTGGGCGGCAGCTTCCCGATAAGGCCGTCAGCATTCTGGATACAGCGTGCGCCCGTTTGGCCCTCGGCCACAATTCCGTACCGGCTTCGCTGGAGGAAGCCACCCGGCGCATTGATGACCTCGCCGTTCAGCAGCGCGTACTCTCGCGTGAGGCCGCTGTTGGCGTGGATCACAGTGAGCGGCTCGATCTGATTGCCAAAGAAAAGGCCGAGACCGAAAAGCTGTTGAGCGATCTGAAAGTGCGCTTTGAAAAAGAGCGTGAGTTAGTGACAAAAATCCGCGAGCTGCGCGGCAAAATCGAAGACTCGGTAAAGACTCCCGCAGCGGCCGCACCGGCTGCTGCTGCCGCTGCCGCCGCCTCCTCCCCTGCCGCGGAACCCGCGGTCGAACCGGCTGCCCCGGTTGCCGCGCCCCCGCAAACCGAAGCGCTCCGTACAGAACTGATAGGGCTCAATGCGGAGCTCGACAAACTGCAAGGCGAGGTGCCATTGATGCGCGTTTGCGTCGATGCTCATATCGTCGGCGACGTCCTGTCCGCCTGGACCGGCATTCCGGTGGGCAACATGATGAAGGATGAAATTGCCACCGTGCTTTCTCTTGAGAAACACCTCGGCTCGCGGGTGATCGGGCAGGATCATGCGCTTGAGGCTATCAGCCAGCGCATTCGCACCTCGAAGGCGAATCTTGAGGATCCGCACAAACCGATCGGCGTGTTCATGCTCGTAGGACCAAGCGGCGTCGGCAAGACGGAGACCGCACTGGCGCTGTCCGATTTATTCTACGGAGGCGAGAAGAATCTCATCACCATCAATATGTCCGAGTTCCAGGAAGCCCATACCGTTTCCACTCTGAAGGGCTCGCCTCCCGGCTACGTTGGCTACGGCGAAGGCGGTGTGTTAACCGAGGCCGTCCGGCGGCGGCCCTATTCGGTGGTGCTGCTGGACGAATGCGAGAAAGCCCATCCCGACGTTTTGGAACTCTTCTTCCAGGTCTTCGATAAAGGCAGCATGGAAGACGGCGAAGGACGCGAAATCGATTTCAAGAATACCATCATCATTCTGACTTCGAACGCCGCCACCGATACCATGATGAAGTTAGTAGCCGACCCGGAAACCATGCCGAGCCCGGCCGGCATCGTCACCGCGATGAAGCCCGAGCTGAACAAGATTTTCAAGCCGGCATTCCTTGGGCGCATGGTCATCATTCCGTACTTTCCGGTCCGCGATGAAACTTTGAAGACCATCATCAAGCTGAAGCTGCGCAAGATTCAGAAGCGCATCTTCGAGAACCACAAGATCGAACTCAACTACGATCCGCAACTGGTGGAAGAGGTAGCCAAGCGTTGCACGGAAGTGGAAAGCGGCGCCCGAAACGTTGACAACATTCTGACCAACACGCTGCTGCCGGAGGTCTCGAAGACCTTGCTCGGGCAGTTGGCCGAGGGTGTGAAACCCAAGTCGATTCACGTCAGCATCGGCGAAGACGGATCGTTCGTTTATGCCTGACAAGCGGCGGCCGCGCGCAATGAAATCGGGAGGGGTGAATGCCGGGTAAGACCGGGCACGGAACACATCCGCGGACCCCTCCTCAGATCTTCGCTGTGCCAAAGGCCTTTGAGGACAATCAGAAGGATTTCCAGGACGTCACTTACCGCACCGATCTGCCGGTAGTGCTGCATGTAACGCTGTTCAAGGTGGTGTTCGTAAAGGACGCCGATGTACCTCTGACCGATTGGATCTCAAAGACGGATTCGGTGCTGGCAAAGCACAATTTTTCGGTAAATTACCACCCCGTCACCAAGGTTCCGATACCGCTGCCATACAACGGGGGAAAGCTCAATCTGCAAACCGATATTGCGGAACTGCGGCAAGTGGCGCACCGCGCTTTTCAGGATCAGGCAGCGCCGCCCCGGCTCCCGATTATCATCTGCCAATTTTCGGACGCTTTGCGGCGCGGCACTGCCGGGGAAACTGAGATCAACCGGAAGAATCCCCCGGACGGGCGGCTCGAACTCGCCGACGGCACAACGTGGTTGCCGTTTGTGCTGCTTCCTTCCGGAGATCCGGTGGCGGATAACGCAACCATGGTGCATGAGATGGCGCACGCCTGCATGCTGGGGCATGATTCGTCCGGCGGCGACAACCTCAATATTCTGGACGATACCCCGTCGATAGACCGCTCAAAGTTCAGCCGCAACACGATCAACAAGTTTCAAATTAGAGCCATGGCGAAAGCCTATTTCGCTTTGCCGAAAGTTATAGTTAAGTAAGGAAGGTCGAGTGCCATGCGAGACAACATAACGCAGGATAACCGGTTTATTTACGTCGAGACGCCTCTCGGAAAGGACAAGCTATTGCTGTTGTCCTTTAGCGGCTATGAGGAAATCTCAAGGTTGTTCAGCTTTCAGCTCGAGATGATCTCCACTGACTTCAAGATCGACTTCGCGGCTATTGTAGGAAAGAATGTCACCTTTGGACTGCCTGGCGACCCTGACGGAAACATGCGTTAC
>JANXXV010000001.1 GCA_025350445.1 Bryobacteraceae bacterium
CTCGGTGCCGTCGAGTTTCACCAACGTCACCGAGCATAGCTTCACCCTACTCGCCATCATCGGCGGCAAGGGGCTCTATCCCAGCCCTGGCGACCTTTCAGTAAGCTTTGCTCAGCCCGGTCAAGCGGATCACTTGTTGGGCCCCGATGGTTCGCCAACATTGACCGATCCGGATTGGGAAACGTATGTCGCCGCCTCAACCCAACGCCACCGTCAGGACGACGTAATTCGCAGGCGGCAGGCCAGTGCCGATGTCGTCGCGGCGTGGAACGCGCGGCATGAAACAATTCGTACCGCGCTCAACGCTACTCCGGGCCCGGTGGTGCCCGTTGTGCAGCCGGGCACTCCGGTCTACAACGACATCGACCGGTTCATCGGCCAGAAGCTGGAGAAAACCAAAACGGCTCCGTCGGCTTTATCCACGGATCTGGAATTCTTGCGCCGCGTTTCGCTTGACTTGACTGGGCTGATTCCCACGCCCGCCGAGATTACCGCCTATTTGGCCGAACCGGCAAAGACGCGCCGGGCCAAAGCGGTAGACCGCCTGCTGCAGAATCCTTCGTGGGCCGATCATTGGGTCGCCTACTGGCAGGATGTGCTGGCGGAGAACCCCGGCATCCTGAAGCCGGATTTGAACAACACCGGACCATTCCGCTGGTGGCTGCACCAGTCGTTTACCGACAAAGTTCCGTTTGACCGCATGGCGGCTGAACTGATCGATATGGAAGGCAGCCAGACGCTTGGCGGTCCGGCGGGTTTTTCACAAGCCACGCTGAACGACGCGCCGTATGCGGCGAAAGCGGACATCATCGCGCAGGCGTTTCTTGGCCAGAAGATGCAGTGCGCGCGTTGTCACGATGCGCCGTTTCATCCTTTTAAGCAGAAGGACCTGTTCAGCCTGTCCGCGATGCTCGCCGGCAAGCCGGTGAAACTGCCTTCCACAAGTACGGTACCGGTTGTGGAAGGGGGCCGGCGGCCGATGGTTACCATCGCGCTTAGAGCCGGAGACACGATCGCGCCGGAGTGGCCGTTCCAGACGTTGGTACAGCACGCGGAAACGGCGGAGCTTCCGGGCAAGGCATCGGTGCAGTCCCGGCGCGATGTAGCGGCTTATGTGATTTCGCCGGAGAACGAACGCTTCGCGCAGGTGGCGGTGAATCGAATCTGGAAACGCTACATGGGCCTGGGGCTGGTGGAACCGGCTGACGATTGGACGCGAGGCAAGGCATCCCACCCGGAACTGCTTGCCTATCTCGCTCGGGAATTCATGATCAGCGGTTACGACATCAAAGCGCTGGCGCGATTGATCGTGAGTTCGCACGCCTATCAACGGAAACCGGTAGGCAACGGAGCGGATCAAATGAGTGCGGAAGCGCGAATTTTCTCCGGGCCCGTGCGAAGAAACATGACGGCGGAACAGTTGGTGGATTCGCTACATCTTGCCTCGGGGAAGGAATTCGAATGCGAAGACATGAACCTGAATCCGGCGGGTGACCGGCCAGCGAATCAGTTTCTGAATCTGGGCAAACCAAGCCGTGGATGGCAGATGACTGCTCTTTCGAACGAGCGCGACCGGCCGGCGCTGGCGCTGCCCATCGCACAGTCCATTGTGGATGTAATGTCCACGTTCGGGTGGCGGCAATCAAGGCAGAATCCGGCCACCATGCGCGACGACGCTCCTTCGCCGATGCAAACCTTGATTCTGGCTAACGGCGTTTTGGGAACGCGCATGGTTAGACTTTCAGACGGAAGCGCCTACACCGACCTGGCCATGCGATCGATTCCCGCCGAAGAACTGGTGAGGGAGACGTTTCTGAAGGTGATGTCGCGGCCGCCATCGGCGGCGGAGTCCAGCACCTTTGTCAGCCTGCTGAAGCCGTACTATCAGTCGAGGAAGGTGAAAGGCGCGGAGTCGGTGATTACCAAGCGCCAAAGCGACAGCCGGGTCTCATGGTCGAATCACCTTAGCGCGGAAGCCACGCTGATCCGCATGGAGGAAGAACGGAAATTGCGCATGGGCGACCAGCCGACGAAACGCCTGACCACCGAGTTCCGTGAGCGGTACGAAGACGCTTTGTGGGCGATGATCAACTCGCCGGAATTTGTAATGGTGCCGTAGGGAGAACCAATGAATATAACCCGAAGAGATCTGCTGAAAACTGGGGCGGCGGCGCTAGGCTCTACCGTTGGTTCGGCACTGAGCGCTGCCCCCGCGGTGGTGAATCTTCCGAAGGGAAAGGCCGACGCTTGCATTTTCTTATGGCTGGGCGGCGGCGCGGCGCACATCGATACCTTCGACGCAAAGATGCGGGGCGACGGGAAGTTGAAGGCCGGCTCCTACTACGATTCCATCGGCACCGCGATTCCCGGTGCGCGGGTTTGCGAACATTTGAAACAAAGCGCGCCGTTGATGGACCGCTGCGTCGTGGTGCGATCCGTTACCCACACTATTAAAGGCGAGCACGCGGCGGCGGCCAATCTACTGCACACCGGACGCACGCCCAGCGGCACGCTGCAATATCCGTCGATTGGTTCCATCGTTTCGCATGAACTGGGAACGAAATCGGACGAGGTTCCGGCCTACGTGGTGATGGGCTATCCCAACATCACCCGCGATCCGGGATTTCTTGGCGCGAAGCACGGCTACATTTATCTAACGCAAATTGAGACAGGGCCGAATGGTCTGGTGCGGTCTCCCGACGTGGACAATGCGCGGGAGGATCGCAGAGAAACGCTGCTTTCCAAGATGCGGGAAGGATTCGTGAAACGGAATCCGGCGGACGAAGCGGTGCAATCTCAAGCCGAGGTGAGCCGCCAGGGATTCAAACTGGCGAGTCCGAAATTCCTGAATGTTTTCGACTTACAGCGCGAGTCTTCCACCCTGCGGGAATCCTATGGCGGGGAGTTTGGACAACGATGCCTGCTGGCGCGGCGGCTGGTGCAATCCGGTGTGCGATTTGTGGAAGTTTCGTTCAACTTGAATTTCCTGAACGGCAGCGGCTGGGATACGCACAACGACGGCCAGGTGAAACAGCATTTGTTGATTCAGGATCTGGATAAGGCATTCGCAACGCTGCTGCAGGATCTGGAGAAGAACAATTTGCTGGATACTACGCTGGTTGTGATCGCAACCGAATTCGGGCGGCCCGCGGAGTTCGACAGCGGCGGCGGACGTGGACATCAGTCCGAGGCGTTCAGTATGGTGTTGGCGGGTGGCGGGTTGCGCACGGGGCAGGTGGTGGGCGTCACCGATGAGATCGGCGCCAAGATTTTGGAGAAGCCCGTCAGCGTGCCTGACTTCCATGCGACTATTCATTGCGCGCTGGGCATCAATCCCGGCAACGTGATGCATGCGGGTGATCGTCCAGTGCCTGTTACCGACCACGGCAAGCCTCTGCTTGAGCTGTTTTCGTAGTACGTGCGGGGGAGGGGCGCTTGGTAAGGCTGGACCGGACGAGTGAGTTGGCGGTCGCGCCTACTTCACCGCCAACCCGAAGCATGCGCTGAACCGAACGAAAGTCGATATGGCGAAGGCGGAGGTGAATTTGGTCGTGCTGAAGCCGCTGGACCCTGGCGAGAGAAACGGAACATTGCTCATTGGAGCCTGCGAATCGTGGGAGTAAGACGCTGCCGGCGACGTTCGCGCGCGGCAGGGCGAACATAGATCCCACGGACCCCGCGTCTTTTGGCGATAGGTTGCTTTTGCAGTAGCGGGAAATTGTTTACTCCAATCGCCCACGATCAGGCATCTGAACCGCATGAGCCAAACAACACCCGATAATCAAACATGGCCCGATCTCGCGATCGGCCTCTACGACAAACTCACTGGACGTGGCGCCGAGATTACTTACGAGTTTCAAGGCCTGGAAATCGCCGTACCGAGCTCGGCTTCCGCGAATGCCGAACACGCGACGTGGCGAGTGAGCGGTACCGTGAAGGTACGGACGAAGGATGAAACGACCCCTTCCCGTTCTTGATTTAGACCTGCTGATCGAGCACGGTGGGCACCAGCTTAAATTGAGAGGGTCAAAAATGCGCTTCGTGGCGCGGTTTCCAACCCTCCTCTCTCTATTGCACTTTTTACTAGTTTTCTGGCCATACAGGAAACTAGCTCCCCGGGGAGCTTCATTTCGAGTCGAGTGGAGGCAACTCCGCATCCCAGTTAAGACGGCTAGTGAAGGTCGCATTCCGTAGGCCACAAATCCGTCTGCGCCAGCGAAAACTTCCCGAGCTCGTCGGTCGAATTGACCGCGGGCGGGGAGTGCTCAAAAGAGATTGGAAGCTGTGTTTTTTGCGCGAGCACCGCCTCGCTTTCGTCGACTGTCTGCCAACCGCTATGTTTCCGCGGGTTTAATGTCGACGCCCTGTGCCTCTTAACGTCTCCTGCAAATCCTATGGAGGCAGGAGGTCCCGCTAAGTCACGAACGTTTTCAGAATCCGGAAGAAGTTGCTGTGGCAACGGAGTCGGCGGGGCAGCCAAGGCCGAAGCCCGATCCCACGGCAACAAGCAGAGGAGCGGCCGCTTTCACGCCGCGTGTCTTCACTGTGTTCCCCGGGCGTGAGTGTTCCCCGGGCGTGGAGGAAGTGCCGGAATGCATTTTCCAATCGGTTAGCGCGGGCCTCCTGGGTGAGGTTCTCTCCGCGTTTCGGAGTCTCTGCGCCGCTCGGTTGGAAGACGGCGCGAATAGCGCCGGCGAGAAGGGCGGATCGGGCGACTAAGGTTCGTCTTTCATGCCGCCCTCCCGGGGTGCTTCAATTCGGCCACAAAAAAAACACCCAAACTGCGCAACATGAGATCCAAAGATGCAGCGAGCGAGCGTTTCGCCCGAAGGTTAAGTCGAACCAAGAGTGGGTTCGACTCAGCGCCCGCGTTTCAGGAAACAGACTGAGTTGACGCCGAGTCACCAGGACTTCAGAGAACCCCTCGAATAATCTGTTCCGACCCGCTGGATTTGGGAGAGCCATTTGCTCCGATCTTGTTCACATTTAGGAGACAGTTAATGACATCCCTCTTTTTATTTGAAGCTAGCTTCGCACGCATGCGCCGCTGCTTTGCCGCCTGCGCCCTGACCTTGATGGTAATGCCGCCCCTGGCGCAGGCCCAAACTCGGATTCGAGTGATTCACGCTTCGGCGGACGCTCCGGCAGTTGACATCGTAGTGGACGGCGGGGTCGCGTTCGAGGGTCTGCGTTTCAAAGACTACACGAACTATACGTCAGTGCCGGCAGGCAGCCACACGATTTCGATCAACGCAGCGGGAACAACGACTACGGTGTTCACTACGGTGGTCAACTTGAGTGACAATATCGCCTACAGTTTCTACGCTGTCGGCAAGCTGAACCCGGGCGGCGGCAGGTCTACACTGAATTTGCTCGGCACGGGTGACGATCTGAGCGCCCCTCCTTCCGGTTCGACCAAGGTGCGAGTGATTCACGCCGCATCTACTGCCCCGGATGTGGATGTCTACGTTACTTCTCCGTTTGCTAAGTTGCCAGATAGTCCTGCGCTCTCCGGGGTTCCGTACACACTCGCGTCCGGTTACTTGACGGTGCCCGCGGCGGACTACCAGGCTCGGGTTACGGTTGCCGGCACCAAAACGGTAGCAATTGATTCCAGAAGGGTGCGCCTGATTGGCGGGACAGTCCGCACGATCGCGGCGATCGATCCCTCCGGGACGGGGAAATTCGAACTGCTCGTGCCCGACGACGTGAACTAGCCACTGACCACTCTGGGAAGGATTATTTCGTTAGTCCTTCCCATGAATCGCCTACGGACGTGAGACACGTCCGTATATCAGGAATAGCGAGTATGAAGGCGCTGTGTCTCTGTATAGCTTTGCCGACTGGAATTTGCAAGGACGACCGGTTGGATTTGCGGCAGGGTTGCCGGGGAACACGGATTGTTCGTTCCGTTCGCCCTGACGAAAGAGGGTCGCAAAAGCAGAGGGGTTCCACTGCCGGCGATTCAGGAACGGCACGAGAACGCCGACGTCCTGGCTATCCGCGAGCCAGTTGGGGGTACGGAGCGGGGAGACTTCCCGTTAACGGGTCGACCGGGATTCCGAGGCGCCGGCCACGAGGAAATAGGGGAACCGGGCACACACATCCTTCGATTAGAAAGCGAGTAGGTTAGACGGTTATGAAGAAGATCCTTTGTATCCTGTTTTCCAGTTTGGTTCTGTTCGCCGCCAGTGGCGGGCAGGCGGACAAAGAAGTACTTGAGGCCATGAACGGCTACGGGACGCGATGATCCAGAAGGATGGCACCGCTTTGGATAAGCTGCTCAGCAGCAATTTAACCTATGTTCATTCCGGCGGACAACTGGAAACCAAGAGTGACGCGATCAAGGGGATCACGAGTAAAAAGACGATTGTGGAGCGCGTGGGCTTCACCGGCACAACGGTTCGCTTCTACGGCGACACTACGCTGGTGAAGTGCAATGTGGATGTGTGGCACAGCAAGACGAACATCGTTCACATGAACGTGCTGCACATCTGGACGAAGAGCGGAAGTAGCTGGCAGATGGTGGCTCGCCAGTCAACGCGGTTGGCTCCTTAGAAATTGGCTCGATAGCGCGGCGCACGACGAGGTGCGGCGGTGTCACTCACCCCTGAAGCACACCGCAAAGATTCCGCCAGGTCGCTCGCCCCAATGTAACCAGTCGGCGCGGATCGCTTTGGCGGTGCCTATGTCAAAGCAAGTTCCATGAGTTGCGTCGTTGCGGTACTCGTACACGGACTCGAGCGCTCGTTGAATGTTTGTACAGTCCAGACCAAGCTGGTCCAAGAACTCTCGAATCGCGGGCTCCGGGCGCCGCAATAGCAATGTCATCTGGCCAAGTTGGAGATTGTCGGCTTTTGCACTATGCGACCAAAGTGGTATGTCTCTCCGCTCGACTTCCCACTCAGGTAGGGGCCGAAGCTTTTGGACTTTTCGATACTTCAAGTGATCGAAAAGACCAGCAAACACGGAGTGCTTCAATTGGAGTTCAAACGCCGTGGCGATCTGGTGAATTATTTGCCCCGGTGCCGCGAAGTTTGGTGTTCGATAATTCTGCTCACTTGCCAGTAAGTGGGAGCGCACCTGCGGCTTGAGTTTTTGATATACGCCCGGAAGTTTCTCTAGCAATGATGCTTCGCAGGCATTGGGGTCAGTACTCTCCATGTGAAGTGCTATTTTTTCAAGTTGGACGATGATCGCGTCCTGCGGCGTCCGAGCCTCGGCTTGCGAACTCGATATGGTTTGGATCATCTCCTCGATGTGACCCAGTTGCTCCCGCAATTCTCGAACCGATACCGGTTCACTTGGTCGGGGTTGGAATTCGTCCACCCCTGTAGTGGCCGCGCGGTGAGCCAGAAACAAGATGCCTCCAAGGTTGAGCCCCTGGGGAGGCTTGCCGAGAACCTCCTCCCAGGCCCCCATGCCGCGAGTTTCGTCGACACGTACAAATCCCTCAACCGGGTTTAAATCACCATCTGTTGGCGCCCAAAGGACACCTTCATCCTCGGTAGGCCAGGAGCGAACCAACAATAGATTGCGTGCGACCAAACTCAAGTTGAAGAGCGGCCGGTCGATTGCACGTACGATTGTAGAAATTGAATCCTGAATCTCTCCGTTCCTCCACTTCAGCCATACGTCACTCCCTTCTGCAAACGTGCCAGCGAAGGCTGACATGAAGCGTCCGAGGTGGCAGCCCAAACGAACGGCCCTCCATAAACAGATCGGGCGGATGGAATATTCGAGTTGGGTTTCCAGCTCAATTTCATAATCATCCGGCTTCTCGTAGTCCGCCGGCTCAGTGGGCATGAATCTTTTGAGCTGCTCATCTCCCAATTCCAGACTCGTCTTGAATATATTTAGCAACCCGGCCCAGGCGATTAATGACTCTTCGTCAAATCGTTCCAGAGCGGTAACTAGGTCAGGATAAAGGTCCTGGCAGACCTTGCACTCGCCTAGATGCTTTCTGAGAACCGGATGTGCCGATGGATGCCTTCCTTCGCGGTATGCGGCCGCTGCATTTGTAGTGCTTTCGCACTCGGAGCATCGGACAAAGAGATCACGAAGGGAGCCCAGGGCAAGATCGCTTCGGGGCTTCTGAAACAGCAGTCGAGCGAGCGACGATTGGCGTTCGCTCGGCACCAAAGCACTCGTACGCGGTGCAGTTGGGGCTTCTAGATCGGGATTGAAGTCGTGCTCGGTCAGCGTTGTCGTAGCCTCATCGATCTCTTCCGGCGTGAAAAGACCGCGCCACTCGGGTTCAAGAACAATCGCCTCGATCGATAAGTCTATACGCCCAACTCTCTTGGTGGCCAGAAAGTACTCACTAGTGTAGTGTAAGTGAATTAGCTATTAATAACAGAGCCGAGAGCCTCCTTCGCACGTTCGATCTTCCGGAGGATCTCCTCTCCTTTTGCGCGCCATACATATCGTTTGGGATTTTCGTTGCGCGCGGCCAGGTACTC
>JANXXV010000104.1 GCA_025350445.1 Bryobacteraceae bacterium
GCGCTGGGGTGGACTGTGCTGCCAGTCTCGGCAGTGATCGAAATGGCTGCTGTTAGCGTCTTTGCACTCAATCTGATGATGACGTTCGCTGGCAGCCTACGGCCGGTACGATAGCCAATGTCTGGAGTTCGGGCGAGTACTTACTTCAGATGCACCGGTTGCGTGAACGCACCGTTACCCGCCGAGTCCCATACTGCGAAACGAACCCATTTCTTGCCTGAGGCGTCAAATGGAATGCGGAATTTCTGACTGCCGAACGGCGCCTTGTCCGACAGGTTGATCACCTCGCGCTCCACCTTGCTTCCATCGCTCCAAACCAACTCGGCGAACTCCGGCGGGAACGTCCACTCAGCTTCGGCTGTGAAGGTGCGCTTGGCCCCTGCTCCCTCAATCCCCGAATTCCGCAGCAGCACTTCTCCGCTGGTCACGAAGTAATCGCCCGCCCGCATGGCGTCCAGCACCGGCGTCCAGCCGTTGTCGTATTTCGGAACGCGATCCAGTTTCACGTAGTTCACAATTAACTGCGGAAATGTTTCGTCGTCCGGATACTTCATATACGTGTCGCCCTCGGCGATCATGTACTTCGGACCCGCCCAGTTATTCATGTCGTCGAGCAAACCGAAGCAGCGCGCCTCGCATAACCGCTTCTCGGACAGGTCGACAGGCAACGATTGATAGGAGCCGCCAAGGAAGCGGTCGCTTTGGAAAAAGTCCTTGTCTTTGACGACATCCGGGTATCCTGTGGAGCCCTTCGTGCGCGGATGGGTCTGCCATACCAATCCGCTCTCTTGCTTCAACAGGTCCAGTTCGTTCGGCGCGGTAGTGGTGTGATACACCTTGCCGTAGGCAGCAAGCGTCTCCGTGAAAGGCTGCCCGGCGGGCCCCTTCGCCGGTTCCTTCAAGTGGGTGAAGTACAACGGTTTAGGGAATACAAACATGTAATGGCCGCCGAAGTTGGCGTCAGGCTCTTCACCCGGAATCAACAGAAAATCCCGATCGGAAAAGCGGCGCGTGCCTTCAAAGTAGACCTTCTGTTCGTCCAGCCGGAGCTTTCCCGTGTCGTTCGGATGGGAGTCGGAATGGAAGTCGGCGAGGATCGCGATGTTGATTCCCAAATCGCGAATCACCGGCAACCATGTCGGTTGAAAATCCATGGTGCCTACGTCGGTAAGCTGTTCGTTGAAGTGAAAATGGAAGTGGCTGATCAGCACCTTGTAACCAGGCAGCGGCTTGTAGACGTCGTCATGGGTGAACGCCATAACCGCCTGCTGTGTGGCCCGGCTATCTTCGGGACTTAAGTAGAAGTAGACCGGCATGCGCTGCACCGTTCCCGGCGGCGCATTGTACAGCGCGAAGTTATTGAGGTGTCCGCGCGATTCGCCCACGCGCCGGTTCCAAACCTCGTCCGATATTCCCCACGGTTTCGCGCCCATTTCCCGGTCCGGTTGGCGCGCTCCAATCGAGAAAGACTGCTCGCTGTCTTTCCGGTAGTACACGTAGCCCAGATTCGTTTCGATTTCGCGCGACCAGAAGAACTTGTGAGATGGTGGAAGGACTGCCAGCGACCCACCCTTCGTTTCGAGAATCGCCAGCCGGTTGCGCGCCTGCAGACCCACCGGTTCCTGATTTACCGATCCACCAAATGCGTACTGCTGCCATCCGCGCGCGGTATCGCGCCACACTACCTTCGAATCGTCAGTGATGGAAAAGCCCTTCAACCCGGCCACGTACTTATAGGCAACTGACGGCTCGTTCGTCTTCGCAACCGCTTCCTGCCGCAACAAGTTTGTGCCCCGATACACGGTGTATTGCAGCGAGCCGGAGAAGATTCCCGCCTCAAAGCCAGGGAACGTCACTTCAATCCTGGCGCCGTCCGTCTTCACGGTGCAGCTTGTCGCGTTATACTTCGCCCACGATTTGCGAATCTCCCCGGGCTTCCGCGGTAAGTCCAAATTTGTGCCGGGACGCCCTGGAACCACTAACGGAGAATCCCAGAACGCATTCCACTTTTCTTTTTCGATCAACTCCGGGGTGAGTTTGACGTTGAGCTCATCCAGTGGGCCGATCTGTTGTTGCGAGAGCCGCCTCACTCCGCTGGTGATCTCGAATTCGGGCGTCAGATTCTGTCCCAGGACAACCCAGCTTCCGCCGTTCTTCCTGGCAGCGAGTTCCTGCACCGTGGGCTGCCCTCCGCGAATGGCGAAGGCCGCGCGCAGTTGTTCGCGCCGCTCGCCTTGCCATGTCAGTTCGAGCACCCCGCCGTGCACCTGCGCCTTCAATCCATCCTGCGCCTTGTAGCCGCTGAGATCGCAATTCAGTTCTTGACCGGCAGCGAGACTTGCCGCTAAGGCCGCTCCAAAAAACACTGGTATCAGTTTCATCTACCTATCCCTCATCCCGCAGCGACCGCGAAGCCATGCTGAATCCGATGGTGCGGTCCGTCGAAATCGGTTGTCGATTTAAACAGTTCATGCCGTCCATCCCCAGCCACATTCTTTAAACGCACCAAAGCATTGTCCATCTCAGCAGCGGTCATCGGCACAAACGTACGCGCAATCTCAATGTCCTGCCGCAGTTGAGCCAGCGTGTTAATCCCCATCACCTGCACCGAAACAGGCAAGCTCAAACAAAACCGGTAACACTCTTCGGGAGTCAATCCAGCGTCGCTCAGAAAGCGCCCGTTGGGCCAACCGCCGCCCAGTCCTTTCATCCCGATCACGCCGACATTTTTCTCCAGGCATACCGGCACAACGTCATGGAAGAAACTGCGGTAATGCGCGTCCATTAAATTGTTGGGCATCTGCGCGGCGTCCCATTCGTGCGGCTTCGCAAGCATCTTCAAATGAATCCGCGGGTCTTTATGTCCGGTGAATCCAATGAACCGGACCTTACCCGCGCGCCTGGCTTCCAGCGCCGCCTCAATGCCGCCGGTTTCGAAGATCCAATCGGGATCGTTGTCGTAGTTGCATTCGTGGAACTGCCACAGGTCCAGATGATCCGTCTGCAATCGCCGCAGACTATCCTCCAAACATTTCATCGATCCCGCGTAATCCCGATTGCAATTCTTCGTCATCAGAAAGACTTTGTCGCGCCGGCTGTCCATTGCGATCGCCTTGCCCATGATTTCCTCGGCGTGGCCGTCCTGATAATCCCAGGCATTGTCGAAGAACGTCAACCCTTCGTCGATGGCAGCGTGCATCAAATGAATCGCGGCGGCTTCGTCTTTGATGGCGCCCAGGTGCCATCCGCCGATCCCCAAAATGGAAACGCGCACGTTCGTTCGTCCCAGCACGCGGGTTGGCAAACCCGTAGCGGAGGCGCTGCTGGTCCGCGCGATCACTTGTTGCGCTAGCGTAGAAAAGTCATTCATAACGAAACAGCCATTCTATCGCCCGGTTTGACTTCGCCTGCACTACCGCAATACGCTGGGGGACATGGGATGTTCACGTAGAAAATGGTTCGCCGGCGTTGCGGGCGGTTTGGCCGCGTCGCAACTGAAGCTCAATGCCCAGGTAGCCTCGAAGTCGGAGCGCACCAAACTGTCGATGCCCGGTCTCTACCGCGGCCGGGTGGTAGCGGTTGAACACCCAAACTGTATCGTCTCCGGAGCGTTTCAAGCCGAGCCCATCCAGCAGATGATCCGCACCGGAATGATGAAGCTCACCGGCGCGCCCGACAGCAAGACAGCCTGGAGCCAATTTGTGGAGCCGGGCGACGTGGTCGGCATCAAAGTCAATCCGGTGGGCCAACCGCACGTCATCTCCTGCGCCGAGGTGGTGCGCGAGATCATCGCCGGCCTCCGCTCGGCAGGTCTCAAGAATCAGGACATCGTGGTCTACGATCGCTACCGCGCCCAGTTCTTCAAAGCCGGCTTCGACAAATGGCTGCCCGATGGTGTCCGCACCGCCAATGCCGCCGAGGACTACGAGGAAGTGCAGCAGGGCATCGCCGGGTATGACCGCGATCACTACATGGACATGCCGCTGACGCTACCCGGTTATGACATCAACAATCTGACCGCGCGCCGGTCCTACGCCGCGCAATTCATC